>NZ_JBHZBX010000024.1:0-87224 GCF_042755165.1 Nocardia sp. NPDC059177
CTCAACCGGGGGGTATGAGAAGCGGAACCAATAATAATATTGGCACTGACATTCATCGACACACTATTGAGTTCTCAAAGAACACACGCACAAGCAGAACCACCGGCTCTCGTCCGGATCTCCTGCAGGGCAACTGTTCCAGCCTAACTTCACTTCCAGGCGATGTCAATCGTAATCCTGGTCACTCAGTTGAGGCGCCGCCAGGCGCTTCCCCGTCCTACCGCGTTTCCCTGGCCCCGCCGGCCGCTCGGACCAGCGTCTCGGCTCCGGGTTGGTGTCCGTGTCGCTCTGACTTCCAATAAGTTACGCGCCGGATAACGCCGCGTCAAATCGCCTGGACAACAGGGTATCTGCGCTGGTAGGCGCGTTGTAGCCAGGGGTATCGCCGGCCTGAATCACACGAGTGTGATTCAGGCCTCCGCGACGGGTTCAGGCTATCCGACGAACCCCGGCCATGTTCTTCTTTCCGCGACGCAGTACCAGCCACTGCCCGTGCAGGAAGTCGGGCTCGGACGGAGTCCACTCGATATCGGTGATCCGCTCGTTGTTCACCGAGGCGCCGCCTTCGTTGACCGCGCGCCGCGCCGCCCCCCGGCTCTCGGACAGGCCGGACGCGACCAGCAGGTCGACGATGGTGCTCGGCTCCCCCGGCGTGACCTCGGCGACCTTGCCGTCGACGGCGGTCTCGCGCAGCGCGGCACCGAGCGTGCTCTCGGGCAGTTCGCTCAGCTCACCGCGACCGAACAGCGCCTGGCTGGCCAGTTCGACCGCGCGGGTCTCGGCGTCGCCGTGGACCAGCGTGGTCATCTCCGCGGCGAGCTTCTTCTGGGCTTCGCGGGCGTGCGGGCGCTCGGCGGTGGCCTGTTCGAGTGCGTCGAGCTCCTCGCGGCTCAGGAAAGTGAACCAGCGCAGGTAGCGCACGACATCGGCGTCGGCGGTGTTGACGAAGTACTGGTACCAGGCGTAGGGGCTGGTCAGTTCGGGGTCGAGCCAGAGGCTGCCGCCGCCGGTGGACTTGCCGAATTTCTTGCCGTCGGCCGAGGTCACCAGCGGCACGGTGAGCGCGTGCACGTGCGCGCCGTCGACGCGACGGTTCAGCTCGACGCCGGCGATGATGTTGCCCCACTGGTCGGAGCCGCCGACCTGCAGCGTGCAGCCGTGTTCGCGCCGCAGCTGCAGGTAGTCGTTGGCCTGGAGCAGCATGTAGCTGAATTCGGTGTAGGAGATGCCCTCGCCTTCCAGGCGCCGCTTGACGGTGTCGCGGGCCAGCATGACGTTCACCGAGAAGTGCTTGCCGACATCGCGCAGGAAGTCCACGGTCGACAGCGAGCCGGTCCAGTCCATGTTGTTCACGATCACCGCGCCGGTGGGCGAGTCGTCCAGGTCGACGAAGCGTTCCAGCTGGCCGCGGATGCGCTGCGCCCAGTCGGCGACGGTGTCGGTGGAGTTCATGGTGCGTTCGCCGACGTCGCGCGGGTCGCCGATGAGGCCGGTGGCGCCGCCGGCGAGCACGATCGGGCGGTGGCCGGCGCGCTGGAATCGCTTGAGCGCGAGCAGCGGAACCAGGTGGCCCGCGTGCAGGCTGGCCGCGGTGGGATCGAAACCGGCATAGAGGGTCAGCGGCGCCGCGGCGGCCGCAGCGCGCAGCTCGGCCAGGTCGGTGGACTGCGCGATGAGGCCGCGCCAGGTCAGTTCGTCGAAGATGTCACCGGTCACGGTGCTCCATCTTTCCGTATCCGGGTTCAGACCCGGGCGCGGGTCACCCACGCCAGCAGATCGGCTTCGACCTCGTCGCGCTGGAGTTCGTTGAGCACCTCGTGACGGGCATCCGGGTAGACCTGGTAGGTGATGTCGGTCAGGCCGGCGTCGCGGTAGCGCCGCACCAGCAGGTCCGACAGGCGCAGGCCCGCGTTGAGTGGGTCCTTGTCGCCGACCATCACATAGATCGGCAGGTCGGTGCGTATGGTGCCCGGGTTCGACAGCCGGGTCGACGCGGTCGCCGCGAGCAGGCCCATATTCGCCTCGTCGATGGCGAAGCCGCACCACGGATCGGCGAGATAGGCGTCGACCTGGGCTTCGTCGCGGCTGATCCAGTCGGCGTCGGTGCGGGTGGGCTGGAATCCGGCGTTGAAGTAGGCGGTCAGGTCGCCGCCGGCCGCGGCCATCTCGGCGAACAGTCCGTCGACGGCGGTGGTGCCGCACAGCACGGCCTCGTCGATCAGGCTGGAATGGTCGAGCAGGTACTGCTGCACAGCGAAGGAGCCGAGGCTGTGCCCGAACAGGGTGAGCGGCAGGCCGGGGTGGCGTTCGCGCAGGATGCCGGTGAGCGCGACTTCGTCGGCGACGAGCAGGTTCCAGCCGTCGGGGCCCAGGTCGCCGGGGATCTCGCCCATGCTGTGCCCGTGACCGCGGTGGTCGTCGGCGTAGACGGCATAGCCGAGTTCGGCCAGCCGCTCGGCGAGGTGGCCGTAGCGTTCGGAATGTTCGCCCATGCCGTGCGCGATCTGCACGATGCCGCGCGGGTCGGCGGGCAGCCAGCTCCGCACGTGGATCGTGGTGCCGTCGCTGCTGGGGAAGGTGAACACGGGCCGCTCCTGCTGGTCGGGCATCGATCTCGGATTCTCGATCGTCGCATCCGGAATGCGCCGCGACCATTGGGTTCGTCACCGAGATCGAGGCGGCGGTGTTGTCGCGGCCGACGAACTCGGCGGCCGGGATCAGCGGGCAGAACGTGTCAGCCAGGTTGGCCGCGCTTTCCGGCTCGCGCCGTGCTGCACGCCGAGCATCTGCGACCGGGTCGCGCAGCGTGCGCGGCCGAGGCGGTCATGGACGCCGGGACGACACCGTTCGCGCCGGTGCGCGTGGGCTGCGCCGGTAGGCCGATACCGCGGCGGAGTCCGGCAGCCAGAACCGCCACGGCACCTCGGCGGCCACGCTGACGCCGACACGCGGACCCACCGCGATGGCGGCGTCGGGAACGGGTGGGTGCAGGGCGAGGTGGACGGCGGCGAACGGGTCGAACAGCTCGGCGCCGTAGTCGTCCAAGCCGATCGCGAGCGCACTGCCCACATTGCCGGGGCCGCGAGCGAGACCGGCATCGGTGCGGGCGGCGGGCCTGCGCTCCCGCGCGATCTCGACACCGTCCACCACCTCCCCGGCGCGCACCAGCACCGCGCCCGCGACACCGTCGAAGGTGGCTGTCACGTTGACGCACAGGTGAATTCCGTAGGAGCGGTAGACATAGAGCCGCCCGGCCGGCCCGAACATGACCGCGTTGCGGGCCGTGGGTCCCGGCCAGGAATGCGCGGCCGGATCGGGGTACGGACCGGCCGGATCGCTGCCGTAGGCCTCGACCTCCACGATCCGCAGCGCGACCCCGCGTGACGACAGGGTGGCGCCGAGCAGTCTGCGCGCGGCGGTCGGCGGGTCGACGGCGAGTTCCTGAGCGGACACGGTCGCCATTGTCGCCCATGCCGGGACGGCGTCGTCAGCCCAGCAGGTCGGTGCCGTGGTAGAGCCCGGCCAGTTTGCCCGGGTTGACCTGGAAACGCAGGTTCTTGATCCGGCCGTCGACCAGGTCGAAGGTGAAGGCCGCGCCGGGATTGCCTGCCAGCGCGGCGAGCGCGCCGAGTTCGCCGTTGATCTCGGCGGCGGTGAGTTCGATCCCCGCCGACGACGGTTTGGCCAGCACGCCGAGAATCCAGCGGGCGACATGGTCGGGGCCGTGCAGCGGCCGCCGTGCCGCGGTGACGACACCGCCGCCGTCGGACCAGCAGGTGACATCCGGGGCGAGCAGGTCCATCAGCGCGTTCAGGTCACCGCCGGCGCAGGCGGCCATGAACTGGTCGGTGACGTGCGCGCGGGCGGCCTTGTCGGTGTCGAAGCGGGGTCGCCGCGCGCGCACGTGGTTCTTCGCGCGGTGCGCGATCTGGCGCACGTTCGCCTCGGAACGGTCGAGGGTGCCTGCGATTTCGGCGTGCGTGTAGCCGAAGACCTCGCGCAGCAGGAACACCGCGCGTTCGACGGGCGCGAGGGTCTCCAGGACGACGAGCATCGCGGTGGACACGGTGTCGGCCAGCGCCGTGTCCTCGGCGATGTCGGGTGAGGTCAGCACCGGTTCGGGCAGCCACGGCCCGACATACTGCTCGCGGGTGGCGCGGGCCGAGGTGAGCCGGTTGAGCGCGAGGTTGGTGACGGTACGGACCAGATACGCCCGGGGATGGGTGACCGTCGCCCGGTCGACGGCGTTCCACTTCAGCCAGGTGTCCTGGAGCACGTCCTCGGCGTCGGTGACCGTGCCGAGCATGCGGTAGGCGGTGGCGAAGAGCAGGCGGCGGTGTTCGAGAAAGGGATCCTGATCCGGCATGGGTTCCACCGTGCCGGATGGTAGTGCGCTCAGGCCCGAACGCGTGTCGCTTTGCCGCCCTTGGACAGCTGGACGGTCGTGGTCATCTTCTTGCTGGCCTTGACCGAGGGCACCGGGCTGCTGCTCACCAGTTCCTTGTAGATCCGGGCCGGCCGGCCGGTGAGGTACAGCCGGCGCGGGCTGTCGTCGGCATGGGTGAACTGGATGACGGCGTCGCGGCGGCCCAGGCTGACCGGCTGGTGGAAGTAGCCGAAACGGAACGGGCGCACCGGCTTTCCGCGCAGCCGCGCGGCAATGCTGTCGGCGGTGTAGGCGGCGGTGGGCAGCCCGCTCTGGCAGGTGCCGTGCACCGCGCCCCAGGCCTGCCGGACGGCGGCGGCATCGCCGATGGCGTGAATCGTGGGGTGCGACACCGACGTCAGCGTCGGGTCGACCACGATCAGGCCGTGCTCGTCGACGGCGATGCCGGACTCGGCGGCCAGCGGTGCGACCCGCACGCCGCTGGTCCACAGGGTCAGATCGGCGGCGAGCAGCGTGCCGTCGGCGAGTTCGACTGCCGCGGGCAGCACCTTGGTGACGCGCTGACCGATCGCGCGCTGAATGCCGAGCCGGTCCAGTGCGGCGTTCAGGTAGGCGCGCGCCTTCTCCCCCATCATGGCACCGGGTTCGCCGGATCCGACCAGGGTGACGCGCAGGCCGGGGTGGCTCTCGGCGATCTCGGTGGCGGCTTCGATGCCGGTCAGGCCGGCGCCGCAGACGGCGACCGTCCCGCCCACTGCGGCGAGTTCGGTCAGCCGGCCCGCGAATTCGTGGGCGACGCGCGGATCGTTCAGGGTCCAGGCGTGATCGGCGACGCCGGGGACGGTGGCGGTGTCGGTGGCGCTGCCCAGCGCGTAGATCAGCTCGTCGTAGGCGAGGTCGCCCGCACCGTCGACGCGCACGGTCCGCGCCTCGGGGTGGATGGCGGTGGCCCAGCCCTGGACGAACTGGATGCCGGTGCCGTCCAGGATCGCCGGGATGTCGTGGTGCGCGAGTTCCTGGCCCGCGGCGATCTGGTGCATCCGCAGCCGCTCGGTGAAGCGGGCCGACGGGTTGACCAGGGTGATCCGCACATCCAGCTTGCGTGTGCGGCGCGCGAGCCGGACCGCGGCGAACAGGCCGGTGTAGCCGGCGCCGAGGACGACGATGCGGTGCGTGGTGGTGGTCATGGCGGCACTCCTTGTCGGTGGGATGTTCATGGGACAAATGGGCCGGCCACGACGTGACACCTCTGCAAGTGATCCACATCACATAGGCCCGACCTGGACGAATACTGATGCTCGGTGAAATCTCGAGGTGCGGATCGGGGTCGCTCCCCGATGTGGACAGGCCCGCACGCTCCCTACCGTCGACGCATGGTTTCTCCACTGCGCCGCCGCCTGCGCCGGGCACTGCTCGGTGCCGGTGTGCTGGTCGTCGTCGTGCTCACCGTGATCGCCGGTGGCGTCGCCTGGGTCTGGTCGACCGCCGACATCTCCACCGTCGGCACGACCGAATTCACCCGGCCGCTGACGATCCCGCCGCTGGCCGCGTCGACCGTCGAACCCGACGGCACCCGCGTGTTCACCCTCGACATACAGAGCGGCACAACAGCGTTCGAGCCGGGGCACGAGGCCGAGACGTGGGGTTTCAACGGCAGCTATCTGGGACCGACGCTGCGTGCGAACAACGGCGAACGCGTCCGGGTGCGTGTTCGCAACCAGCTGCCCGAGGCCTCCACCGTGCACTGGCACGGTATGCACCTGCCCGCCACGATGGACGGCGGACCGCACCAGATGGTCGAGCCAGGCGCGACCTGGACACCGGAATGGACGGTGGCGCAACCGGCTTCGACGCTCTGGTACCACCCGCACCCGCACGGCGCGACCGAGGACCACGTCCGTCGCGGGCTGGCGGGCATGTTCCTCGTCGACGACGCCGCCGCGGCCGCCCTGCGGTTGCCCAGTACCTATGGTGTCGACGACCTGCCGGTGATCGTGCAGGACCTGCGGCTGCGTGGGGACCGTCTCGACGGCGCGCACACGGCGTTCCGCGATGTCGGCTTCCTCGGGAATCGCACGCTGGTCAACGGCACCCTCGCGCCGTACCAGGAGATCGGCGACGAATTGGTGCGCCTGCGGCTGCTCAATGCCTCGACCGCGCGCATCTACACCTTCACCTTCGACGATGCCCGCCCGTTCGCGCTCGTCGGCACCGACGGCGGGCTGCTGGAACGGCCGGCCACGCTGGATCGCGTCCAGCTCTCCCCCGGTGAACGCGCCGAGATCGTGGTGCGGATGCGGCCCGGCGAACGGACCGTCCTGCGCAGCGACCGCCTCGACGCCGGGCTCGATTTCTGGGCCAACCGCTTCGCCGGCGGCGACGACACCTTCGACATCCTGGAACTGCGCGCCGCCCCGACGCTGCGCGAGTCCCCGGCGCTGCCGGCCGCTCTGGTGCCCGCGTCGACGCCCGACGGGAGCGACGCGGTGACCGAACGACGGTTCGATCTCGCCTTCTCCGGCATCAACGGCGCGAAGATGGCGATGGATCGCGTCGACACCGTCGTCACCCGCGGGACCACCGAGATCTGGGCGGTACGCAATGTCGACGGCATGCCGCACAACTTCCACGTCCACGACGTGCAGTTCCGGGTGCTCGACTATGCCGGCGGCGCGCCACCACCGGCGCTGACCGGGCCCAAGGACACCATTTTCCTGGCGCCAGGGGTGACGGCGCGACTGGCGCTGCGCTTCGACGGACCCGCTGATCCGGACACGCCGTACATGTATCACTGTCACCTGCTCTGGCACGAGGACCTCGGCATGATGGGCCAGTTCGTCGTCGTCGAGCCCGGTCAGCAGGCGGGCGCGCCGCCGGGACACGCCCACTGACCCTTGCCGTGCCGACCGGGTCGCGCTAAATTCATCACGTAGTGAATTCAACACTCGATGAATTGAGGCGACCATGTCGCACACCCCACCGCCGTCGGCCGCTGTGCAGGTCAGCGATCTGACGGTCCGGCGCGGCAAGCGCACCGTGCTGCACGGCCTGTCGATGGCGATCCCGCGCGGGTCCATCACCGGCCTGCTCGGGCCGTCCGGCTGCGGCAAAACCACTCTGATGCGCAGCATCGTCGGCACCCAGCTGGTGCAGTCGGGCACGATCACCGTGCTCGGCGAACCGGCGGGCAGCGCCGGGCTGCGGCGGCGGGTCGGTTACGTCACCCAGGCGCCGAGCATCTACGCCGATATCAGCGTCCGGGAGAACGTCGGCTACTACGCCGCGCTCTACGGCCGCGATCGCGACGATGTCGAATCCGCGCTCACCGCGGTCGGTTTGGCCGAATACGCCGGCCAGCTCGGCGATCAGCTCTCGGGCGGGCAGAAGACCAGGGCCTCGCTGGCGTGCGCGCTGGTCGGCAAGCCCGAACTGCTGGTGCTGGACGAACCGACGGTCGGGCTCGATCCGGTGCTGCGGGTCGAGCTGTGGAAACAGTTCCGCGAATTGGCCGCGGCGGGAACGACCTTGCTGGTGTCGAGTCACGTGATGGACGAGGCCGAACACTGCGACACCCTGCTGCTCATGCGTGAGGGCGCGCTACTCGCCCAGCTCAGTCCCGACGAACTGCGCGAACGCACCGACGAGCAGAACCTCGAGACCGCCTTCCTCACCCTGATCACGATGGGAGCGCGCGCATGACCACCATCCTGCGGCCCTACACCGCCACCACCGGCCGGATCCTGCGTCAGCTGCGCAACGACCACCGCACCGTCGCCATGATCCTGGTGGTCCCAGCGGTCCTGATGACGCTGCTGTACTTCATCTACCAGGACACGCCACGGACCGCGCTCACCCCGCTGACGATGTTCGACCGGGTCGGCATCACCATGCTGGGTATCCTGCCGTTCATCGTGATGTTCCTGATCACCGCCATCGCGATGCAGCGCGAACGCACTTCCGGCACACTCGAGCGGCTGCTCACCACCCCACTGAGCAAGCTCGACCTGCTCGCCGGATACGGCACCGCGTTCTCCGCCGCGGCCGCGGCCCAGGCCGCGATCGCCTGCGCGGTGTCGTTCTGGCTGCTGGGCATGACCGCCGCGGGCAGCCCCGGCTGGGTGATGCTGATCGCGATGGTCGACGCGGTGTGCGGCGTCGGGCTCGGCCTGCTGGCCAGCGCGTTCGCGCGCACGGAATTCCAGGCCGTGCAGTTCATGCCGGTGATCGTGGCACCGCAGATCTTCCTGTGCGGCCTGCTCGTTCCGCGTAGTCAGCTGCCTGGCTGGCTGGAGGCGATCAGCAATGTGATGCCGTTGACCTACGCGGTGGACGCGCTGCAGCAGGTGTCGCTGCACGCCGAACCGACTGCGACGATGTGGCGCGATATCACCGTCGTCGCGGGCTTCGCGGTGGTGGCGCTGGCGCTGGCCGCGGCTACCCTGCGACGACGGACCGCGTGACCCGAGGAGGACACAGCATGAGTGGCGACCGGACCCGGCCGCGCAGGCGCAGTGGGCGCAGGCCGGGCAATGTCGACACCAAGGCCGCCATTCTCGACGCCGCCCGCGCCCGCTTCGCCGAGCTGGGCTTCGACAAGACCTCGATCCGGGCCGTGGCGACCGACGCGGGCGTGGATCCCGCACTGGTGCACCACTATTTCGGCACCAAACAGCAGTTGTTCGCAGCGGTGGTCGACTTCCCGGCCGACCCGGAGGCGACCTTGTCCGCGATCGACACCGCGCCCGTGGACGAGCTGGGCGCGACGATCGTGGGCGCGGTGTTGTCGGTGTGGGACTCTCCGGCCGGGCCCGGCGTGGTCGCCATGGTGCGCAGCATGATCGCGGGGGAAACGCAGCTCGCGCGGTCGTTCCTGTTGCAGGTGGTGCTGGAACGGGTGCGTCTGCGTATCGCGACACCGCAGGACGACGGGCACGCGCGGGTCGCCCTGGTCGCGGCGCAGATGATGGGGGTGTTGATCGCGCGCAAGATCGTCGGCCTGGAACCGCTGACGTCGATGCCCGCCGCGACCGTGGTCGCCACCGTCGGGCCCAGCGTGCAGCGGTACCTCACCGGCGAGATCGGTACCGCCACAGCCTGATCCGCACTCAGGACACCCCGCGCACCCGCACGATGCCGGGCGGGATGTCGCGCAGCACGGGCAGTCGTTCGAAGACCGGCAGCAGCACCGGCAGTGGACCGTGCGAAGGGCTGAACGCGGAGACCTCCACCGAGTCCACCCGCGAACTCCACTCGCGCAGCAACGCGGGCACTTCGGTGCGCCGCACACCCCACGGCATGGGCGGGGCGGTGTAGTCCGGTGTCTTGCGGAAACCACGCAGCGTCTTGCGGGAGAACCACGGCGGGATGGTGTCGAACATCAGCTCCACACCGGGGAATCGGTCGAGGATCGCGACCACCAGGCGGCGGACGTCGGCGGGGTCGAAGTACATGAAAAGCCCCTGCGCGGTGACGAAGACGCCGCGCGTGGGATCGATCCGGTCGAGCCAGGACAGATCGAGCGCGCTGATCGGCAGGTAGGTGGTGCGCGGGCCCGGCGGCAGGAACCTGGCGCGGATCTCGATCGCCTCGGGCACGTCGACGCAGAACCATTGCACCGCGCCGTCGTCGCAGCGCTGGAACTGGGTTTCCAGGCCGGCGGCCAGTTCCACCACGGTGCCGCCGGGATGCGCGGCCAGCCACGGCCGCAGCGCCGCGTCGAACCGGACGGCGCGCACCGCGTGGGTGCCGTCGGGTTCGCCGAAGGTGGCGCGGTAGTCGAAATCGATGGACTCGTAGAGGCGGACGGCGTCGGGATCGTCGAGGACGGCGTCGGGTCGCCGCGCCTCCGACGCCCGGTTGTGCAACGTCCAGAGCATGGTCAGTGGAATTCCGCTGAGCGCGACGTCGTCGGCCATCGGACACCCTCTTCCTGATCGAGTTGGTAAGGCAAGCCTAACTCGAGCAGGTGGGTCCGGTCAGGACTCGGCGAGGAAGAATTCGTGCTCGGCGTCGGTGACATCGCGGGCCTCGTCGATCAGCAGGACGGGGATGCCGTTGTCGATCGGGTAGGCGCGGCGCAGCCGCGGGTTGTACAGGACGCTCGCCCCGGCTTCGGTGCGCACCAGCTGCAACGGGCCCTTGTCCTGGGGGCAGGCCAGCAGGCCGAGCAGGGTTGCGTCGAGGGTGGATTCGTGCGCCATGCCCCTAACCTACCGCGCCCGCCGGAAGGAGATGTAGCGGTGCCCGAAGAAGCTCAGCACCGCGACCAGCCCCATCACGAGCACCGACGCCGGCTCGGCCGGGAAGCCGAGAACGGTGGCCGCCAGTTCCACCAGGACCACATTGAGGACCAGCCCGCCCGCGTTCACCCCGCAGAAGGCGACGAAATCGCGCACCAGCCTGCCGCGCACCCGGAACACCAGCGTGCGATGCAGCACGAAGGCGACCACCGTGCTCACCGCGTAGGCGGCCACCACCGCCAGGCCCGGCCTGCCGTCGCCGAGCACCCGCAGCCAGCACACCACCAGGACCATGCCCAGCAGTGTGTTGAAGCCGCCGACGACGGCGAAGGCCAGCTCCTGGCGTTTGACGATCCGCAACAGCGGGCCCGGCGTCTCGAGCACGCCGTCGGCGGGCGCCGCCTCGGTGGTCATCGCAGCGCGTCCGCGAGCTCGGCGTCGTCGTCGGGGATCGCCTCCGCGGCGGGCGCGTCCTGCTCGTCCTCCGGTTTGCGGCCGCGCAGGTAGAGCCACTGCAACACCCCGAGCCCGAGCAGCCCGGCCGCGATCGCGGCGCCGCCGATCTTCCAGCCCGGCGGACGCCAGGTCAGCTCGAGGTCGGCGTCGCGGGTGCCCGCGGGGATGTCGACGGCGACGAAACTCTTGGCCACGACCTGGAACGGGATGTCCTCGCCGTTCAGGCTCACCCGGTAGCCCGGCCAGGCCAGCCGCGCGAACACGATCCGGCCGCCGTTCTCGGAACTGACCCTGACCCGGCTGGTGGTGTCGGATTCCGCGGTGGAGACCGCGGTCGCACCCTCGACGGCCGAGATGCGGCCGTTGCGGGTGGAGATCAGGCCGTCCTCGCGTTCGAGGACGGCGATGTACTTCTCGTGGCCCGGGTAGTCGGCCCAGCGCCAGCCGGTGGGGGCGGGCTGGTTGCGGGCATCGGGGTAGAGCGCGGTCTGCAGCACGACCCGGTCGACGTTCATCAGGTCCACGATGGTCTTGCCGGTGGACGGCTCGACCGCGAACGCGCGCCGGTAGGCGTCCGGGCAGACGCTGGTGTCCCAGCGCATGCACAGCATCTCGCCGAACCAGAAGTGCCCGTTCGGGGTGTAGCCGCTGACGTAGGTGCGCTCGATGTCCTTGGCGTAGTTGCCGAACACCAGCGAGCCGTAGGCGCCGTCGAGGCTGCGCTCCCCCGGCTGGATCAGCGCGCGGTCACCGAGCTGCAGGGTGGTGCCCGCGAACTCCGGGAACGCCGCCCTGGCCGCCGCCCGGTCGCTGGGCAGATTCCAGCTCATCGGTGTCGGCTGCGCGCGGTCGACCTGGACATAGGCGATCGGGAACACCGCGATGATCCCCAGCGCGACCGCCGCGGAGGTCCCCTTGTTCATGGCCAGCCACACCATGCCCGCACCCAGCGCCACGATGGCCGCCGCGGCGAGCAGATGCGCGGTCACATGATGCGGATCGGCCGAGAACGACCGCACCCACAGCAGCCCGACCAGCACCGCCGCCGCCGCGCACCGCGGCCGCCAGTCCTTGACTGTCGCGAACCGCCCGAGCAGCACACACACCAGCAGCAGCAGGCCCAGCGCCACCATCGGCAGCACCCGGGCAGGCCAGCGCAGCGGACCGATCGTGCCCGGACCCGCGGTCCACATCAGCGCGGCGACCGCGAACACCGTGATGCCGGTCAGCTCGCGCCACGCCGCGCGCGCCCGGCCCCAGTCGATGAAGGCCAGCGCCGGGATCAGGAACCAGGCGATGTAGACCACCGGCAGCGGCTGCACGTATCCCCACCACGAGGTGAACGCGGGCAGCGTCGAGGGCAGGCTCGCGTTCAGCGATTCCGACCACGGCACAGTGAGGAACTGGTCGTTGTTGATCTGGGCGGTGCCACGCCAGGTCACCTTCGCCGACAACATGCTCGGCAGATAGGTGGCCGCCCCGGCCAGCGCCGCCAGCGCCGACACCAGCAGCAGTTTCAGCGACGGCCGCCAGGTCCGCTGATACACCAGCTCACCGATCGCGACCGCGCCGATCATCAGACCGGCCTCCACCGCCGGAAAGATGTACTGCACCGAGATCGCCAGATACAGGTAGACGAACACCGGAATCGGCCCGCCACGACCCCGCGCATAGCGCACCCCGGAAGCCCACGCGTGCACCATCCACGCGGTGCCGGTGAAGGCGGTCATCCAGCTGGCCTCGTCGAAGAACAACAGCCAGCCGGTGAACGGGATCGACACCCCCGCCAGCGCCGCCCACTGCACCCGCGACCCGTAGGCCAGGCAGATCCGGTAGACACCCAGGCCGAGGATGATCGCGAAGATCAGCTTCACCACGGTCGCGTACAGCACCAGATTGTCCACCGACGGCGCGATCAGATCGATCAGCAGCTGCGGCGGATTCAGCAGTCCCGCTTCCTCGATGGCGTAGTTACCCGCCATCCAGTGCTCGGGCACCAGCACCGGCAGATCGCCGTCGCGCAGCCGCCTGCCGAGCATCACCCACAGCGGGACGTACTGGGATTCGGTGTCGTCGGTATAGAAGTGCCGGACGTTGGCGAGCAGAACCGCGCCGTAGCCGGCGATCACTCCGAGCGAGGTGAGCAAGCCCCACAGGTACACGGCACGACGGGCAGGGGTTCTACTTTCCACCACGAGGACCAGACCCTACAGGTAACCGGCCGGATCGGCACCGTCGCACAGGCCGTGCCGCAGGCGCCGACGCGCCGTGGCGCGGTGTTAAAGTTCCCAGCACTGTTGGGTCTGTTCCAGTCACACCGAAAGTCGACGATGCCGATTCCTTCCGCACCCTCGTCCCGGCCCGGCGCTGTGCTGCACGCCGGTGCTTCCGAACGCAACGGCGGTTCGGGCCAGGTGCATTCGGTGTCGGTGGTCGTCCCGGTCTACCGGGGCGAGGAGACGATCGCGACGCTGGTCGCCGAACTGGACCGGCTGACCGGGCCGACCACCACCGTGGCCGGCGCGCGCTTCGCGATCGAGGAGATCATCCTCGTCCACGACAACGGCCCGGACCGCTCCGATGTGGTGCTGCAGGAACTCGAACGCGGCTACCCGCAGGTCCGCGTGGTCTGGTTGAGCCGCAACTTCGGTCAGGACGCGGCGACCATCGCCGGCATGGCGGCCGCGCGCGGCGACTGGATCGTCACCATGGACGAGGACGGCCAGCACGATCCGGCGTTCATCGCCGATTTCCTCGACGCCGCGCTGGCCTCGCGCGCCGACCTGATCTACTCCAAGCCGTCCAACACCCGCCCGCACGGTTTCCTGCGCAACCTCACCTCGCGTGGCGCCAAGATCGTGCTCGCGACGGTGTTCGCCTTCCCCGACTCGACCCGGTTCGAGAGCTTCCGGCTGATCCGCGGCGACATCGGGCGCCAGCTGGCCGAGGTCGCCGCCAACGGCGCCTACCTCGATGTCGCGCTCACCTGGGTGGTCGGCCGGACGGAGTCGGTGCCGGTGGTGCTGCGCGCCGAGGGGCGCGACGAGTCCGGCTACAACTACCGGCGCCTGTTCTCCCTGTTCTGGAAGATGGTGCTGTGCAGTGGCACCCGTGGCCTGCGGCTGGTCAGCATGCTCGGGGTCAGCCTCGCGCTGGCCGGGGTGATCATGGCCGCGGTGGTCGTGGTGCAGGCACTGACCCAGGACGACAACCACGATCCCGAGGGCTGGGCCTCCATCATGGTGGCGATGCTGCTGTGCTCGGGCGCGATCCTGTTCTCACTCGGCCTGATCGCCGAATACCTCGGTGTGGCACTGCACATCCTGGTCGGCAAACCGCTCTACCTGACCGTGCAGACCCCGACACCGCGCCCCGATACGATGCACGCGCCGGCCGTGTCCCACCGAGTCGACGCCGCGGTGCCGGCAGCCGCGACGGAGAAGGGCTCCCTCGCGTGAGCGATCGCATCATCTTCAGCAGGCCGTTCCGGGCCGAGGCCGAACGCGCCAACCTGATGACCGTGCTCGATTCCGATCACAGCCACGGCGACGGCCAGTTCACCAAGTCCGCGACCGCGAAGATCAAGGCGATCACCGGCGCCGGGCACGCCCTGCTCACCACCTCGTGCACGCACGCGCTCGAACTCGGCGCGCTACTGCTCGAACTGGGTCCCGACGACGAGGTGATCGTCCCCAGTTTCGCCTTCACCTCCGCGGCCACCGCGATGGCACTACGTGGGGCGACCTGCGTGTTCGTCGACATCGACGACAGCACCGGCAACATCGATCCGGCCGCCGCCGCGGCCGCGGTCACCGAGCACACCAAGGCCGTCCTGGTGATGCACTACGGCGGGGTCGCCGCCGATATGGCACCGCTGCTGGCGCTGGCCGCCCAGCACGGGCTGGCGATCATCGAGGACAACGCGCACGGCCTCGGCGGCACCTGGCGCGGCAGGCAGCTCGGCACCATCGGCACCCTGGGCACCCAGAGTTTCCACGACACCAAGAACGTGCACTGCGGCGAGGGCGGCGCGCTGCTGCTCTCCGACGAGATCCTGATGAGCCGCGCGGAGATCATGCGTGAGAAGGGCACCGACCGCGCCCGGTTCCTGCGCGGCCAGGTGGACAAGTACTCCTGGCAGGACATCGGCTCGAGCTATCTGCCCAGCGAACTCAATGCCGCCGTGCTCGACGCCCAGCTCAGCGAATTCGACACCATCCAGGCCGGTCGGCACCGCGTGTGGGATACCTACGCCGCCGCGCTGCCGGATTGGGCCACCCGCAACAGCGTGCGCCCGATGACCGTGCCGGACGACCGCGGCCACACCGCGCACCTGTTCTACCTGCGGATGCCGACCGAGGACAGCCGCGACGGCCTCATCCGTCATCTCGCCGAGCGCGGTATCGTCGCGCCGTTCCACTACATCCCGCTCGATTCCAGCCCGGCCGGCCTCAAATACGGCCGCACCCCGGTGCCGTGCGTGAAGTCGGCCGACTTCTCGGCGACGATCCTGCGCCTGCCGCTGTGGCCGATGCTCAGCGACGTGCAGCTCTCGCGCGTCATCGACGCGGTCACCGAATACCGCGTGTGACACCGGCGGGTGACCGGGTCGTGCCCGGCCACCCGCGGTGGGTCAGTTCCCGCCGAACAGCACCGCCGCCGCGACCTCGGTGAGGACCTCGTAGGTGTCGTTGTCCCGGTCGTAGACCCAGGTGCCCGGACCGGCCTTCGGCAGTCCGGCGGCCTGCACCGCCGACACCGAGGGCCGGAAACTGGGGCTGCGCGGGATGTCGTCGACGACGTAGACCAGGTCGGGTCGCTGGTCGCGGTCCAGTGCCCGCATCGCCTCGGTGACGTCGCCCGGTTCGATCCGGAAGCCCGTGCGCACGCTCAGCGCGGCCGCGGCGAGTGTGCCCGCCGCGGTGGGCAGCGCGAAGGCCACTTCCATGTCGACGGCGGTGATGTCGTTGAGGACATCGACGATCGGCTGGGTGAACACCGGTCCGCGCGCGGTCCGGATGACCGAGTCGCGGCGGTCGAGCAGCCAGTAGTCGCCGTCGCTGTCGCGGCGGAACAGGTTCTCCGTCGGCCACCAGGCATCGCCCGCCTTGAACACCCCGCGCAGCCCGCCGTCGGAGATGTCGCCCCCGTCGACGGCCTTGCCCAGCAGCAGGCCGGGCTCGTTGTCGGCGCAGCGGCGGGCGAAACCGTTGTCGCCCACCAGGATCTGCTCGCTGACCGGGTCGTAGGCGACCAGCTCGACCCGCGCGGTGCCGGGAACCGGCCTGCCCTTGGAACCGATCTTGGCGCCGGGCACATTGGCCAGCACCACGTCACCGTCGATCGAGGCGTAGAACTCGAGTACCCGAGCGGGCGCGAACTGTTCGGTGGTGCGCCGCCACAGCCCCGCGGGCATACCGGACCCGATGAACAACCGGATCGGATGGTTGTACCCCGCCGGGAACACCTGCGCGTCGAGCAGATCGCGCAGCATCGTCCAGGTGTAGGTGACCACGGTGACGCCGTAGCGGTGCACCTCCTCGGCGAAGCGGCCCGGGTCCAGGTCGACCGGCCGGGCCAGCGCGATCCGGCTGCCGCCGGCGATCGCGCCACCGAGACTCACCAGCAGGCCCGACGAATGATGCAGTGGCGCAAGGCAGTACACGGTGTCGCGGCGGTCGAGGTCGGCCGCGCTCGCGGTGCCGAAGGCCGACAGGGCCCAGCGGTGGTTGGTGATGTACTTGGCCTCGAGCCGGTCACCGGAACCGAGCACCAGCACGAACGCGAGTTCGCGCGCCAGGCCCGGATTGGGGCGATACCAGGCGGGCACCCGCACCGCCGCCGGGTCGATCTGCTCCAGGTCGATCACCCGGTCACCGGTGGGCACCGGCAGTTGCCTGGCGTCGCCGCCGCCGAGCACCAGCACCCGGGCGCCGGTCGCCGCGGCGGTGCGCAGGTTCTCCGGGTCGGTGATCAGCGTCTGCACGCCGGTGAGCTCGATGGCGCGGTCAAGTTCGGCGCCGGGCGCCAGCAGCACCGCCACGGCACCCAGGCGCGACAGCGCGGCCACCGAGGCCAGCGCGCTGGGCCGGGTCTCCATCATGATGCCCACCCGGGTGGCGGGCCGGATGCCGACCGAGATCAGTCCGCGCACGACATTGTCGACGCGTTCCTCCACAGCGGCGTTGGTGTGCACCCGGTCGTCGAAGAGCACCAGGTCCTTCTGCGGCGCGCGCCGCGCGTGCTCGGTGAGCAGCTTGCCCAGCGAGATGCGGGTGTGCGGCTGGATCATGCCCAGGCGGGTCAGCCGGGGCAGCGCCCGGGCGGCCTCCCCCGCCATCTCCACCGAACCGCGAATCGTATTGCCTGCGATGCCTTCCAGCGCCTTGCCCACCCCGGCGCCCGCCTCGACCAGCGTGGCCGCGGTGTGCACCACCCGGGTCGCGGCGGTGCGCGGGGCATTGCTCGGCACGTGTTCCTGCATCGGGGCGATGGCCGGGGGCAGCGCCACGTCACCGTCCATCCAGGCGATCCAGTCGCGCACCAGCGGCCAGGTGTGGTTGGTCGCGATCGAACCGGCGACCAGACCGAAATGCCCTGCCACCAAACTGGCTTCGTAGACCTCGGCGTTCGGTGCGGCGCGCACGATCCCGCGCACCGCGGCGGGCTGGCCGATGTCGTCGACCTCGCCGACGAACGCGAGGATCGGGCACTTCAGCTCGGCCAGCGACACCGGATGATCACGGATCACGAAGCCGCCCAGCATCATCCGGTTGTGCGCGACGAACTGCTTGAGCAGATCGGCCACCGCCGGGCCCGCGTACCCCACCCAGCCCTCACTGTTGAGAAAGCGGCGCTGACGTTCCTTGGGCAGCAACGCTTCCCGGTCGTGCAGCTGCAGCAGGAAGTCGATCCGCGACTTCGCGGTCTTGACCGGGTCGAGCATCTGGAAACCGACGCGCACCATGGACTCGGTGATCGGCAGCCGGTGCATCACGTGATCGGCCAGGAAATCGGCCACCTCCGACACCAGCCCGTAGGGCAGCCCGAACGGCATGCCCGCGACGATGTCGACCGGGCTGCCGAAGGTGACGATGGAGGCCACGCCCTTGCCGTAACGGTAGGCGGTGGTCTGGTAGGCGAACATGCCGCCCTGCGAATAGCCCATCAGGTGCACCTGCGCCCCGGTGGCCTCGCAGACGGTGTCGATCGCGGAGTTCACCGCGAGCACATGGTCGGCCAGGTCACGTTCCCAGCCGCCCTCCTCGGTCGCGGGCGACCCGAAATCGACCACCCAGCAGTCGATTCCGCCCGCGTTCAGGATCCCGACCGCACCCCCGGCCGCGTTCACGTCCCAGATGTCGGCATTGACCATCAACGGCGGCACCAGCAGCGCCACCGGACGCCCCGGCGTCGAATCGTCGGGGAAGTAGTGCCGCAACCGGTACATGCGCCGTCGCTCGACGACCTCGAACGGCGAGGACTCGACGTCGTGCGCCAATCCGCCGAAGCGGATCACCTCAAGGCCGTTCTGCGCGGTAGCCAGCAACCGCTGCATCGAACCGACCACACCCTTTGGACTGATATCCACTGTTCCCACCTGGCCTACCCTGCTGAAAGTGACACACCTCACACACCCCGATGTGCTCAGATGAGCTAACCACACCGGACCTCCATTATGTGTCGTCTGTGACTGGGCGCATGTTGCGGGGATTCGGGTCACCGCCGCTGCTGCGCGGCCGCGCGGTCACAGCCCTGTTTTCCGGAATAGCCCACGGGCGGACGGCTCGAGGTCCTACCATCGTTGACGTCCGGAACGTACTGCCACGCATCATCTTTCGTGCTTCACCGTTTCACACGCCCGGTTTCTCCACCGCGCAGGACCATTCGATTCGCATCGTTGCCCACCCCCAGCCTGTGTCGCGCACCGTCGCGCCACCCAGGCCGATCGGCCGTGCCGATTTCCGTCCCGAGGTGAGGATCTTCATGACCATCGAAATGCCGCTGCCCACAGACAATTCCGTCCGCAAGACCCTCAGCACCACCGCGGCTCATCAGCTGGCGCACACCACCAAATCCGAGCCGCAGATGCAGGGCATCAGCTCACGCCGGCTCTCCCGCGCACTCCCGTGGGTGCAGGTCGCGGGCGGTATCTACCGCGTCAACCGCAGGCTCACCCACACCCTCGGCAACGGCGAGGTCGAATTCGTCGTCGACGGTTCGCGGGCCAGGGTGATTCCACAGGAATTGCGCGAGCTGCCCGCCCTGCACGATATCGACGACGACCAATTGCTGCGGCCGCTCGCCGAACTGTTCGTGCAATACGATCTCGATCCCGGCCATGTCGTCGCCGAATTCGGCAATCCGATGGACCAGGTGATTCTCGTCGTGCACGGAAAACTCGCCAGGATCGGTTCCGGTGAATACGGCGAGTCGACCAAACTCGGCATGCTCTCCGGCGGTGACTACTACGGCGAGGACATGCTCACCGACCCCTCGGCGATCTGGCCGGACACCGTCAAGACCGTGACCAGAACCACAATTCTGTGTCTGCCCCGGCCATCGTTCGAACAATTCCTGGAAACGAATCCCGAGCTGGCCGGCATCCGGACCGCAACCGATCGGCTGCCCGGCCGGAACCAGAATTCCAAGGGCGAATCCGATATCGAGATCGCCTCGGGTCACTCCGGTGAACCGCTGCTCGAGGGCACCTTCGTCGACTACGACGCCAGCCCCCGCGAGTACGAACTCAGCCTGGCGCAGAGCGTGCTGCGGATACACACCAGGGTGGCCGATCTGTTCAACGATCCGATGAACCAGATCGACCAGCAGCTGCGGCTGACCGTCGAAGCGCTCTACGAGCGCCGCGAGCACGACCTGGTGAACAATCCGGAATTCGGGCTGCTGCACAACTGCGACCTCAAACAGCGCATCACCACCGAATCCGGTCCGCCGACGCCCGACGACATGGACGAACTGCTCAGCATGCGCCGCGGCACCAAATTCTTCCTCGCCCACCCCAAGGCGATCGCGGCGTTCGGTCGTGAATGTTCGCGGCGCGGGCTCTACCCCGATCCGGTGGAGTACCAGGGCTCGCGGGTGCCCGGCTGGCGCGGCGTACCGATCCTGCCGTGCGGCAAGATCCCGGTCAGCGGCACGCAGACCACCTCGATCATGGCCATGCGCATCGGCGAGAAGGACCAGGGGGTGGTCGGGCTGCACCAGACCGGCATTCCGGACGAGTACGAGCCGAGCCTGAACGTGCGGTTCAAGCAGATCGACGACCAGTCGATCATGTCGTACCTGGTGAGCTGCTACTACTCGGCCGCCGTCCTGGTTCCCGACGCGCTCGGCGTGCTCGACGACGTGCTCGTCGCGCGCCGGGCCGACTGATCGGCGTCGAGTCGTGTCCATCCTGACCAGGGCGGCCGCCCCGCACGCGGGCACCGAACTGGCCGCCACGGTGACCGCGCTGCTGCATCACGCGACGGCACCGGCCCAGCTGTTCGCGCCGTTCGGCCGGGCAGCGGCCACGATCCCCCGGCGATCCACGCCCGCGGCGATCGCCGTCGCCGAACCCCGGCGTCTGCTCGGACCTTCCGGCATCGGTACCAGCGGCCTGTGGCCCACCCCGGCCCCCATCACCGAACCCGGTGCACCGCAGAAGATTCCGGCGCTGTACTGCCCGCCACCCGAACGAGACGACCCCGCGCTCGCCGAGGCCGTGAATGTCGGCCTGCTCGCCTGGGCCGCCGAGATCGGCCTCTACGAGGGCCGCCTCGACGACCTCGGCAAGGCCGATTTCGGCCGGCTCATCATGCTCGCCCATCCCGATTGTGACGACCCCGATCTGCTGCTGGCCGCCGCCCGGTGCGCCGTGGCCGAATGGTCGGTCGACGACTACTACTGCGAGGAGGACGCCCCTGGCGACACCGCACCCGACGGCACCCCGTCCAGCGCCGCCGCCGAGCTCGGACCACGGCTCGAACTCGCCGCCGCCGCGATGGACCCGGCCCACCTCCCGGCCCGCTACGCGCCCCGGCTCGAACAGGCCATGCAGGCCGACCCGATCCTGCGCGCGTTCCGCACCTCCTTCGCCCACCTGTCCGGGTATGCGAGCCCGGCGCAGCTGGCCAGGCTGCGCACCGAGATCGCGGGCTGGTTCATCGCCCTCGGCGCCGAGGCCGGCTGGCGGGCGGCGGGCCGGATGCCCCCGGTCTGGGAATACCTGACCAACCGCCAACCGCACAGCTTCCTGCCGTGCATGGCGCCGATCGACGTCGTCGGTGGCTACGAACTCGGCGCCGCCGACTACACCGACCCGGCTGTCCGGCGGGTCGTCACCACCGCCGCGCTGGCCGCCCAGATGGTGAACGACCTGTATTCGATGGCGCGCGAGGACCTTTCGGACGGCAGAGAGTTCAATCTGCCGACCGTGCTCGCCGCCGAGGACAACTGCAGCCGGGCCGACGCGGTCCTGCGGACCGCGCAGATCCACGACGAACTGATGCACCGTTTCGAACGGGAAGCTGCCCCGCTCGCCGCCGCGGGCTCCCCCGAGCTGCGCCGCTTCCTGACCGGCCTGTGGGCCTGGATGGGCGGCAATCGCGCCTGGCACGCCGGCAGCCGCCGCTACCACGACATCGCACCAGGAGAGGACGACCGATGACCATCGCGAACCCCAGCACCGACCGCACCGTCCTGCGCACCACCTACCAGCGCTCGGTAGCGGCGTACTGGAACAACAATCCCAACGACGACCGGGTCAATACCAAGCTCGGCGAGGTCGACGGCCTCTACCACCACCACTACGGCATCGGCGAACCCGATTGGTCGGTGCTCGAGGGCCCCGAACAGACCAGGCAGGACCGCATCGTGCGCGAACTGCACCGCCTCGAAACCGCCCAGGCCGACTTCCTGCTCGACAACCTCGGCGCGATCGAGCCGGCCGATCGGCTCGTCGACGGCGGGTCCGGGCGCGGCGGCACCAGTTTCATGGCGGCCGAGCGTTTCGGCTGCCGCGTCGACGGGGTCTCGATCTCGGAGTACCAGGTCGGCTTCGCCAACGACCAGGCCGTGACCCGCGGCGTCACCGACCGGGTGCAGTTCCACTTCCGGAACATGCTGGACACCGGTTTCGACGAGGAATCGGTCCGCGGTATCTGGACCAACGAGACCACCATGTACGTCGACCTGTTCGAGCTGTTCGCCGAATTCGACCGGATTCTCGAACCCGGCGGCCGGTACGTGTGCATCACCGGCTGCTCCAACGATGTCACCGGGGGTCGCTCCGCCTCGGTCAGCTGGATCGACGCGCACTACGGCTGCATGATCCATCCCCGCAGCGAGTACTTCCGGGCCCTCGCCGACAACGGTCTGATCCCGACCACCGTCGTCGACCTGACGCCCGACACCATCCCCTACTGGGATCTGCGCACCCATTCCGAGCTCGCGACCGGTGTCGAGCAGCCGTTCCTCACCGCCTACCGGGAGGGGAGCTTCCAGTACCTGATGATCGTCGCCGATAAGGTGGCCAGGTGACCGAAAAGCTCGCCGACCCGTCGACCACCCGCGAAGCACTGCCCGTGGAGCTGGTCGACGACTCCGGTGTGGCGATCGGCGCGTGCTCGGTGGCCGAGGCGCATCGGCCACCGGGCGCGCTGCACCGGGCCTTCTCGGTGCTGCTGTTCGACCGGCGCGGACAGGTACTGATCCAGCGGCGGGCCGCGGTGAAGACCCGCTTCCCCCAGCAGTGGGCCAACACCTGCTGCGGGCATCCACTGCCCGGTCAGGCGGTCGCCGAGGCCGCCGCGCTGCGGCTGCGGGAGGAGTTCGGGCTCACCGCCGACCTCACCGAGGTCGGCACCTTCCGCTACCACGCCGGCGACGCGACCACCGGGCGCGTCGAGCACGAGTACGACCACGTGCTGATCGGCGCGGCAGGCGACCACCCACCGCACCCGGACCCAGCCGAGATCGACGAGTGGGCCTGGATCGCACCACAAACCCTCCGCGCCGATCTCGCCGCGAACCCGGGCAGGTACACACCATGGCTCGCCCAGGTCCTCGACATCGCCGACGAGGCCTACCGCGCCGGCTGACCTCGGCCGGGGTGCCGCCCTTCTCCAGAAGGCGGCACCCCGCCCAGGAGCCACCTCCCTGCCTCCCTGCGTCCTTTTCCGTCACGCGCGAATGGCACCATTTTTGCATAAAACCTGTTTAATGCACATATCTACATCTTTCTATGCCGTAGGAGTTCTTGGCTGAATCACAGACTCGCCACAGTCCCTGACCAGGCGCGACACCGATTCTGGACAGGGACAGATTTCCGCAGAGGTGAGTGAGGTAGCGATGGTCGAGGTCGAGATCGACGACGACACGGTGACGATCCATGTGCTCGGCGGCCACCGCCTCCTCGCCCTGCGCCAGCAGGTCGTGATCGACCGCGCCGCCATCACCGAGATCACCACCGCCGAGGTGGATCTGCGCCCGCCCTGGGTGCGCGCCCCCGGCACCTTCATCCCCGGCGTGATCGCGGCCGGCGTGTACCGCGGCAAGGGCCGGAAGGAGTTCTGGGACACCACGTTCGGCGGTAGCGCGGTGCGCATTGACCTCGACGGCCCCGATTTCACCCGGCTGGTCGTCGACGTCGACGATCTCGATGCCGTGCTGCACGCGCTGACCGCCGAATCCGCCGGCGTCTGAATCCCCCGGAGCCGAACCGATCGGTCGCTTGTCCCGGATGGCATGCTCGGTTCATGGGAGATTCGACAACGCAGTCGGTGGACCGACGTTTCGTCCGCTTGGTTGCCATCTTCGACCGGTTGTTCCGCAAGCCCTCGCACGGCGGCGGCGCGCTGGCGGTGTACCTGCACGGCGAACCCGTGGTCGATGTGTGGGCGGGCTATGCGAGCCCCGGGGTGCCGTGGTCGGCGGAGACGGTGGCCCTGGGCTTCTCCACCGGAAAAGGCGTGGCGTCCACGGCGATCCACCAGCTGGCCGAGCGCGGACTGCTCGACTACGACACCGCGGTCGCCGAGTACTGGCCGGAGTTCGCGGCGGCGGGCAAGTCGCACATCACCGTGCGTGATGTGCTCACCCATCGCGCCGGTCTGCACCGGCTGCGCGGCCTGCTGCCCGGCCCGGCCGACACCTTCTTCGACGACGCCGCCGTCACCGCCGCGCTCGCCGCCGCCACCCCTGATCCGCGACACCGCACCACCAGCGGCTATCACGGCATCAGCTACGGCCATCTGGCCGCCGAGCTGGTGCACCGGGTGACCGGGCGCGAATTCACCGAGGTGGTGCGCACCGACCTCGCCGAACCGCTCGGCGCGGAGGAACTCTGGTTCCGGGTGCCCGCCGAGCAGCGTCACCGCATCGCCACCACTTTCCCGCGTCTGCGCGCCGCGGGCATGGAGTGGGACCGGGGCTCGGATCTGCTCACCCGCACCCGTTTCGCTGCCGCCGCGGAGACCACGCCGCAGGGTTTCGCCGACCTGATCGTCGACCCGCGGGTGCACGATTCGGTGATGCCCGGCGTGAACGGTGTCTTCTCGGCCCGCGCGCTGGCCCGCCTCTACGCCGCCCTCGCCAACGGCGGCGAGCTCGACGGCACCCGCATCCTGGATCCGGAGTCGATCCGCCGGTTCAGCGCCCGCCAGGTCTTCACCCCCGACTACGTGCTCGCCTTCCGTATTCCGTGGGCGCTCGGTTTCCACGGCGTCCCGATGAAACCGTCCAAGGCCGACCCCATCTCGGCCTTCGGCCACTTCGGCCTGGGCGGCTCCGGCGCCTTCGCCGACCCCGAAACGGGCCTGTCCCTGGCCTTCGTCACCAACCGCCTGGGCGGCAAGCTCACTCCCCTCGGCGACGCTCGCCTCACCCGCCTGGGCACCGTCGCCCACAACATCGCCAAAGCCACCGGGTAGCCCCAACTGGACCTGTGTTCACCAGGCCTCCAGGGATTTTCCTTCTCGGGCGATGCCTCCCTGGTGGCCTGGTGATCAATCGTCCAGGTGGATGGCCTGCTTCGTCCGGGTGTCTCGGGCGGGTTCGCGGGGTGGGGCTGGCACGATGTGGCTATGGAGACCGTCGGGCTGGCGCGGATCGAGGCGGCTGCGGCGTTGCTCGCGCCGGTGATCCGGCGGACGCCGACGGTGGAGTCGCGCGTGCTGTCCGAGCGGGTGGGGACGCCGGTGCTGCTCAAGTGCGAGAACCTGCAGCGGACGGGGTCGTTCAAGCCGCGCGGCGCCTACACCCGGATCGCCCACCTTCCCGTAGCCGAGCGATCCCGCGGCGTGGTGGCGGCGAGCGCGGGTAATCACGCGCAAGGGGTGGCGTGGTCGGCGGCGGAACGCGGGATCACCTCGACGGTGTTCATGCCGATCGGGGCGTCGCTCCCGAAACTCGCCGCGACCCGGGCCTACGGCGCGCAGGTGCATCAGGTGGGTGACACCATCGACGAATCCCTGGTCGCCGCACAGGAATTCGCCGAACGCACCGGGGCGACCCTGATCCACCCGTTCGACCATCCCGATATCGTGGCCGGGCAGGCGACGGTGGCGTTAGAGATCCTCGAACAGGTGCCGGACGTGGGCACCGTCGTCGTGCCGACCGGTGGGGGCGGGCTGCTCGCGGGCGTCTCGATTGCGCTGCACGAACTCGCCCCGCGGGTGAAGGTGATCGGTGTGCAGGCGGCCGAGGCGGCGGCCTGGCCCGATTCGCTCGCGGCGGGTACCCCGGTGCGCGCGCCGCGGATGGCGACGATGGCCGACGGGATCGCCGTCGGGCTGCCCGGTGCGGTGCCGTTCGCCCATGTCGCCGAGTTGTCGCCCGAGATCGTCACCGTCGACGAGGACGCGCTGTCGAAGGCGCTGCTGCTGTGCCTCGAACGCGCCAAACTCATCGTCGAACCCGCGGGCGCGGCCGGGGTCGCCGCCTTGCTCACCCCGGTTCTGCGCGATCGCGATCTTCCCGGCCCGGTGGTGAGCATTCTGTCCGGCGGCAATATCGACCCGCTGCTGCTGACCCGGGTGATCGGCCACGGTCTCAGCGCGGCAGGGCGTTACCTGGCGCTGCGGGTGACCATCGCCGACCGGCCGGGGGCGCTGTCGGCGCTGCTCGGGGTGGTCGGCCGGGCGGGTGCGAGCGTGGTCGACATCGTCCACTCGCGCACCGGCAGCTGGCTGGCGGTCGACGAGGTCGAGGTGTCGCTCACCATGGAGACCCGCGGGCCAGCCCACCGCGACGAGGTCCTCGACGCCCTACGTGACGCCGGGTTCCGGGTGCGCGCGGAACTGTAGGTCGGCCCCGAACTCAGTGCGCGCCACCGAGTTCCAGCGCGAGCACACCCAGGATCACCATCCCGATCCCACCCACCTGCACCAGGGTGAGCCGCTCCCCCAGGAACAACACCCCGATCGTCGCGATGGCGGCCACTCCGACGGCCGACCAGATCCCGTAGGCGACCCCGATCGTCATCCCGCGTTTCAACGCCTGGGACAGGAAGTAGAACGCGGCACCGTAACCGATCACCACCACGATCGAGGGCACCAGCTTGGTGAAGCCCTCCGACAGTTTCAGCGATACCGTCGCCGTCACTTCCGTCGCGATGGCCAACGCCAGGAAAAGCAAGGTCATGCGCGCAGGGTAACCGGACGCGGCGACACCCCGGGCCGGCAACCAGAGCAGCGCCAGGCGGGCACTCGGAGCTGGCCGGCTCCAGCAGGCCACCGGTGTCACGGGGTGAGCCGCCGCACGTGCTCACCCACCACGCCCGCCCCGACAGCAACCGGGAGCCGCGGTGCAGGAGTGCGGCAGCCGGGAGCCGTGGTGTCGTTGCCTGGGCTGGTCAGCGCAGCCAGGCGCGGGCGTCCTCGGCGGCTTTGCGGACTTCGTCGAGCTGCTCGGCCACGCGCACACCGGCGGTGCCGCCGCGGGCGTTGCGGGAGGCGATCGAGCCCCCGACGGTGAGGACTTCCCGTACCCCGGCGGTGAGCGACGGGTCGACGGCGGCGAATTCCGCGTCGGTGAGTTCGTCGAGTCCGACCCCGCGGCCCTCGGCGACGCGCACGCAGGCGCCGGCCGCTTCGTGGGCGACCCGGAACGGAACGCCTTGGCGCACCATCCATTCGGCGATGTCGGTGGCGAGGGTGAAACCGGCGGGGGCGAGTTCGGCCATCCGGTCGGTGTGGAAGGTGAGCGTGCCGACCAGGCCCGCGATGGCGGGCAGCAGCAGTTCGAGCTGAGCGACCGAGTCGAACAGGGGTTCCTTGTCCTCCTGCAGGTCCCGGTTGTAGGCCAGCGGCTGGGCTTTGAGTGTCGCGAGCAGACCGGTCAGGTTGCCGATCAGGCGGCCGGCCTTGCCGCGGGTCAGTTCGGAGACGTCCGGGTTCTTCTTCTGCGGCATGATCGACGAGCCGGTCGACCACGCGTCGGCGAGGGTGACGTAGCCGAATTCCGGTGTGCTCCAGACGATGACCTCTTCGGCCATCCGGCTCAGGTCGACGCCGATCATGGCCAGCACGAACGCGGCCTCGGCGGCGAAATCGCGCGCGGAGGTGGCGTCGATCGAATTGGCCGCGGACGCAGTGAAATTCAGTTCGGTGGCGATCTGCTCGGGGTCGAGGCCCAGCGAGGAACCAGCCAGTGCGCCCGAACCGTACGGCGAGATGGCGGCGCGCTTGTCGAAGTCGCGCAGGCGTTCCAGATCGCGCAGCAGCGGGTGGGCGTGGGCGAGCAGGTGATGCGCGAGCAGCACCGGCTGGGCGGCCTGCAGGTGGGTCTTGCCCGGCATCACCGCGTCCGGGTGGGCGGCGGCCTGGGCGACGAGCGCGTCGACCACATCGAGCACACCGGCGGCGACCCGGCGCACACCGTCACGCAGCCACATGCGGAACAGGGTGGCGACCTGGTCGTTGCGCGAGCGGCCCGCCCGCAGCCGGCCACCGAGTTCGGTACCGACCCGCTCGATCAGCCCGCGCTCGAGCGCACCGTGCACGTCCTCGTCGGAGTCGGCGGGACCATAGGCACCCGAGGCGACGTCAGCGGCGAGGGCGTCCAGCCCGGCCAGCATGCCGGTCAGGTCCTCATCGGAAAGCAGCCCCGCCTTGTGCAGCACGCGGGCATGCGCCTTGGACGCACGAATGTCATAGGGAGCCAGCGCCCAGTCGAAATGGGTCGACTTGCTCAGCGCCGCCATCGCCTCGGCCGGGCCGGACGCGAATCGCCCACCCCAGAGCGCACCTTCGTTGGTTCCACTGTGGGTCATCGTGTGCCCCTCTCCTGGGTGTCGACAGGCGGTCACGGCCCACGCGCACAAGGGCCGACCCATCGAGCCTAAGTTGCTGACTGATCTAGCGAGAACATGGGTAACTCACCGGGCACGCCCAGAACAGCAGTCCTGCTTGGGCGAGCCCGGCAACTACCCCGACCACATCCCAACGACCGGCAAAAGTCGCGGGGAGGCGGGTCAGCCGAGGCGGGTCAGCTCAGGTCGCGGCGGGCGGCGACCTTCGAGGACAGGCCGTGGATCTGGACGAAGCCCTTGGCCAGGGACTGGTCGAAGGTGTCACCCTCGTCGTAGGTGGCCAGGTTGAAGTCGTAGAGCGACTGCTCGGAGCGGCGGCCGTTGACCACGGCGGAACCACCGTGCAGCACCATCCGGATGTCGCCGGTGACGTGCTGCTGGGTGTCGGTCACGAAGGCGTCGAGGGCGCGCTTGAGCGGGGAGAACCACAGGCCGTCGTAGGCCAGCTCGCCCCAGCGCTGCTCGACCTGGCGCTTGTAGCGGCCCAGCTCGCGCTCGATGGTGACGTTCTCCAGTGCCTGGTGCGCGGTGATCAGCGCGATGGCGCCCGGGGCCTCGTAGATCTCGCGGCTCTTGATGCCGACGAGCCGGTCCTCGACCATGTCGAGGCGGCCGACGCCCTGGCGACCGGCGCGGGTGTTCATCTCCTCGATGGCCTGCAGCACGGTGACGGGACGGCCGTCGATGGCGACCGGCACACCCTTGTCGAAGGTGATGATGACCTCGTCGGGCGCTTCGAAGTTCACCGTCGGGTCGGCGGTGTAGTCGTAGACGTCCTTGGTCGGGGCGTTCCACAGGTCCTCGAGGAAGCCGGTCTCGACGGCGCGGCCCCACACGTTCTGGTCGATGGAGAACGGAGACTTCTTGGTGACGTTGATCGGGAGCTTGTTCTCCTCGGCGAAGGCGATGGCCTTCTCCCGGGTCCAGGCGTAGTCGCGGACCGGCGCGATCACGTTCAGGTCGGGGGCGAGGGCGCCGATGCCGACCTCGAAGCGGACCTGGTCGTTGCCCTTGCCGGTGCAGCCGTGCGAGACGGTGGTGGCGTTGTGGAACTTCGCGGCCTCGACCAGGTGCTTGACGATCAGCGGGCGGCTGATCGCCGAGACCAGCGGGTACTGGCCCATGTACATGGCGTTGGCCTGGATGGTGGGCAGGCAGTACTCGTCGGCGAACTCGTCGCGCGCGTCGACCACGATGGCCTCCACGGCGCCGCAGTCCAGCGCGCGCTGGCGCACCACGTTCATGTCCTCGCCGCCCTGGCCGAGGTCGATGGCCACGGCCACCACCTCCGAACCTGTCTCCTTCGCGATCCAGCTGATGGCGACGGAGGTGTCCAGCCCACCGGAGTAGGCGAGTACGACGCGATCGGACATGTCTGTTGTGCTCCTCGAAGTCTGGTACGTACATCTGCACGGGCTGCCCTGAGCAGTATGGATGCTCCGGCCCCCGGTTGGGCTCGCGCCGTTGCTGCAAATGATTATGCATGATGATGCAATCTCATTCATCACCGGGGGTGGGCGGCCGGTCGCCTCGCCCGGAAATAGACGGCCACCTGCGACGATCCCGGTACACACCCTGGCAACACCCCCGCCGATGTGAGACGCTGGTCACAGCAGCTACCAATCGGTCGGGGTCGAGGGAGTGGTCACCATGCATGAATTGCAGCAGTTCGCCCAGGACAACTACGACCTGATCGGCACGGTGGTGATCGGGCTCGGCAATCTCAGCCTGACCGTCGCCAAGGTCGTCATCGAGATGGGCGCGCCGATTCTGCGCGAACTCCTCTACTGACCCGCCGACCCCCGAGAGGCAGCTCCATGAACGAAGACAAGATCCTCGGTGTCCTGTCCGATCACTACGAGTCGCTGGCCACCACCGGGCTCGCGCTCGGCCGCATGGGCTTCGACATCGCCGCGCCCCTGCTGCTGGCCATCCTGAATTTCCTCGGCACCGCCTGACCCGGCACACTCACCGGCCGGTCATGCCGTGACCGACCGCGCGGAGCCGGTCCTCGAGCTGGGCGCGCACCCGCGGCCAATCCTCGGCGGTGATCGAGAACAACACGCTGTCGCGCACGGTCCCGTCCCCGCGCCGGAAATGGCGCCGCAGCGTCCCTTCGTAGTGCGCCCCGAGTCGCGCGATGGCCTGCTGCGAGCGGTGATTGCGGACGTCGGTCTTCAGTTGCACCCGGCCCACCCGCAGGGTCTCGAAAGCGTAGGAGAGGACCAGCAGTTTGGCGTCGGGGTTGACCGCGCTGCCCCACACCGACGGCGTGTAGGCGGTGAAACCGATCTCCAGCGACGCGTCGCGCCGGCGCGCGTCCAGGTAGCAGGTGAGGCCGAGCACGGACCCGGCGGCTCGGTCGCCGAGCGCGGTGCGGGAGCGCACGATCCACACGTGCCAGTCCCCCGCGGCGGTGAGCTCACGCACGTACTGCCCGAATTCGGCGGCGTCGGCGGGGCGCCAGGGCAGGTGCTGCCAGACCGCGTCGGAGTCCAGCGCGGCGAACAGGTCGGCGGCGTCACGGGCCGGGTCGAACGCCGTCAGTGTCACCGTCTCGCCCGTCAGCCGGGTGTCGGCGGGTACCGGCCAGACCATCTCGGGCCAGGCCGTGTCGGCGGGACGGGGATCGGGGACCGGTTCGAACGCGGTGTCAGGTCGCACCCGGACAAATGTACGGGCGTGTCGGCGGTGTATGGCACCCTGGGAGTGCACTATTCGGCTCCACGGACGTGAGGACGAACATGATGCTCCAGTACATCGCGCAGGAATTCTCGACGCTCGGCAACGGGGTACTCGATGTCGGCCGGGCGGTGGTCGAATTGATCCAGGACATCATCGATGTCGCGACACCGGACCAGCAGGGTGGCGGTGCGGGCGGAAGTCAGTATCCGTTCACCTGAGATCCGGCGTGGGGCTGCGCGCCGGCGCGCGGGCGCCGATAGTCTCCGGACATGGCAGCCGAGGATGTGCACCTGCACGCGGGCGACGCGGCGCTGATCGTCGCGCCAGGTGACGGCGGTGCGCTGCACAGCCTGACGATCGGCGGGACCGAACTGCTCAGGCAGGATCCGGGCACGGGGTGTTTCGTCATGGCGCCGTGGGCGGGCAGGCTCGGCTACGGGACGTTCACCGTCGGTGACCGGACCTACCGGATGCCGATCAACAATCCGCCGCACAGCATCCACGGCACCGTCCGCGACGGCGTCTGGACCGTGGTCGAGGCCACGGATTCCACGGCCACGCTGCGCTACCGGCTCACCGATCCGTGGCCGTTCGCGGGCACCGTCACCCAGACGTTCACCCTCACCCCCACCGGCCTCGCCCTGACCATGCGCATCGCCACCGACCGCGACCCGTTCCCCGCGCAGGGCGGCTGGCATCCCTGGTTCCTGCGTGCGGTCCCCGCCGCCACCGGCCCGCTCGAACTCGACTTCCACCCCGCCTGGCAGTACGAGCGCGGCGAGAACTACCTGCCCACCGGCCGCCACATCCGGCCTGCCCCGCCGCCGTGGGACGACTGCTTCGGTATGCCCGACGGTGTCCGCGCCCAGCTCACCTGGCCCGGCTTCCTCGAATTCACCATCACCAGCCCGGTATCCGATGTGGTCGTCTGGACCCTGCCGACGGAATCACTGTCGGTGGAGGCGCAGTCCGGTCCACCCGACGGACTGAACACCGACCCGAGAACCGTCACTCCCGACTCGCCGCTCGACATCCATGTCAACTGGACCTGGCGGCGATTGTCACCGAACTGAATTCGGCCACCTCACCCGCGCCGTCGGCACGGTCCGCCCGGCGAACTGACCAGCCTCAGTCGTCCGTGGCACCTGACAGTCGCCGCCACGATCAGCGGGGCCGGATGGATCCCGTCCGCGACCCATCGGGCACGTGCGGCGCGACAAACTCTCCGCAGGAGCACCACAGCACCTCCACATCCACTGAATACGGTGAGCCGGTGCCGTTCACGCTCGCCCATCCGCTGGCCGTGCTGCCGTTTCGCCGATTCCTGCCATTGCCCGCATTGATCGCCGGATCGGTCGCCCCGGATGTCGTCTACTACCTGCCGATTCCGGTCAGCGGCAGCATGACCCACTCGCCGCTCGGCGTCCTCGGCTGGGATCTGGTGATCGGGCTGGCACTGCTCTCGGCCTTCCGCCTCTCCGCCGGGCCCGCTGCCGCCCTACTCCCCTATCGGGTCAGACTGCCCGCGCCGGTTCATTCGGGCGCCTGGGGTCGAGCATTGTCGACGATCATCGCTCTCGTTCTCGGCGCGTTGACCCATCTCGTGTGGGATTCTTTTACGCAGACAGCAGGTTTCGCGGTCCAGCACTGGGAACTGATGCGCGCTCCGGTTCTCGAACCACACAAGACCTACAACATGCTCGGCTACGCCTCGTCGCTGGTCGGCACGGCAGTGCTCGCCAACCTCCTCGTTCGCCGAACTCACCGGCGTCCCCCAACCATGCCTGCGCCGTGGCGCCACATGGTCCTCACCCTGCTTCTCCTCGCACCGGTAGCCGCTGCCGCCTCGGCCGTCGACGACCCGGTCACCCGAACCAGCACCTACGACTTCATCCGCCACACGATCGTCGGCGCAGCCCAGGGCCTGGGCTCGGCCTGGACGATCTACCTACTGCTCTGGAATGTCACGGCAGCCGTCTCCGCCCGCGCTGACGGGTGTCAACCTCGGACTCGGCGAATTCCTGCCGCGAAATCGTCGAGAGCGGTGAGTATTCCGTCGGCTTGCCAGACGCGATTGCGGGCGCGCTGCGAAACCTCGCGCAGCACTGCGGATTCCACCAGACGATCGATCGCCCGCTGCGCGGCGACACCGCTGATCCCGAAGGACTCCGCGACGTAGGCGCTGTTCACGACCGGTTGGGCGATGAGCCGATCGATCAGCTTCCATGCTGCGGAATCCGCACGCGCGGTGGTCTGTCCGCGATACGTGGCACGGACGGATCGGAGTTCGTCGACGAGCCGGCGGCCGCTGCCGATGGCGTAGAAGGTCGCGTCGACGAACTGGCGGACAATCGGTTCGGGGTCACCGGATCGATACCGGTTCAAGGCGTCGAAGTAGCTCCCGGTGTTCACCAGCAGGCCTGCCGAGATGGGCACGGTGATGTGTCTGGTCAGCTGACGGCCGCTCAGCATCGCGTGGACCAGAGCGCGGCCGGTTCGGCCGTTACCGTCGGTGAACGGATGGATCGTCTCGAATTGCGCGTGGGCGAGTGCGATGTGCGCCAAGGCGGGCACATCGGTGCGGTTGACGAATCGGATCAGGTCGGCGATGGCGGTGGGGACTCGATCATGGTGTGGTGGAACGAAATCAGCCAGGTGCGGGCCGAGGTTGCTCCCGCCGATCCACACCTGCTGGTCGCGCCAGCGTCCGGCCTGGGTGGGATCGGACTCACCGAGCAGTGCTCGGTGCATCGCCAGGATCGAGTCGGCGTCGACTGCCCGGCCGAGGTCGAGAGCCGCTTCCATGGCGCGCACATTGGCGGTGACGATGCGCGCGTTCCTGTTGGTGTGCTCGCCGAGTTCGGCCATCGCGAGCTGCCGGGCGCCCACCGTGAGGTTCTCGATCTGCGACGACGCGGAACTCTCAGTGCGCAGGAGCACCGAACTCATCGGCCCGAGTTCGCAGTCGGTGCCGAGCTCGGCCGACAGGTGCGCGTCGAACCGCACCAGTTCTTGCGCGGCCTCGTCGGCCTCGGCCAGCAGGCCGACCGGCAGCGCCACTGATTGCTCCGCGATGCCGGACAGCACCGCGGCGGAGTACGGCCCCGCGTGTCGACGCAGCTGGGTGCGCGACACGTAGGTATCGCGCACCACCCACGGATGCTGCTCGTATCGAACGGCGGGCCACCCGGCCGGATCGTTCGTCATCAGCCCACCTTACCTATGGCTGAGCAGCTATCGTTAACTAAGCGACCTAGTTACTTAACTTTATGCGTCCATCATTGAATACCGGGACCGGCTACGAAACGGTGCGCCGATCAGGCCAGGCGTTCGATTTCGGCGGCCAGTTCGGCGCCGGTGAGGGGTTCGCGGGCGATGACGGCGATGGTGTCGTCGCCGGCGATGGTGCCGACGATGAAGGGCAGGGCGGCGCGGTCGAGGGCGCTGGCGAGGAAGTGGGCGGCGCCGGGTGGGGTGCGCAGGACGGCGAGGTTGCCGCTGGCGTCGGTGGAGACCAGCAGGTCGCCGAGGAGTTTGGAGAGGCGGCCGGTGCCGCCGGTGACGCCGCGCACGGGGCTGCCGTCCTCGGGGACGACGTAGACGCCGGCGCCACCGTCGGCGGCGCGCAGTTTCACCGCGCCGAGTTCGTCGAGGTCACGCGACAGCGTGGCCTGGGTGGTCTCGATACCCTCGGCGGCGAGCAGCGCGGCGAGCTCGGTCTGGCTGCGGACCGAATGCGCGGACAGCAGTTCCACGATCCGCGATTGGCGGCCGGCGCGGGTGCGGGCGATGGCGGGCGAGCCCTTCTCGGGCGCCGCGCTCATCGCCGGGCCTGGGCGCCGGCCCCGGTTCGCGGTCTCACGCGGCGGCTTTCGCGAGCAGCCAGACCAGCAGCGCCTTCTGCGCGTGCAGCCGGTTCTCGGCCTCGTCCCAGACCACGCTCTGCGCGCCGTCGAGCACCTCGTCGGTGATCTCCTCGCCGCGGTGCGCCGGAAGACAGTGCAGCACAATAGCTTCCGGATTCGCCTGGCCGAGCAGTTCGGTGTTGAGCTGGAACGGGCGGAACGGGCCGACCCGGTCCAGGCCGTCGTTCTCCTGGCCCATCGAGGTCCAGGTGTCGGTGACCAGCACATCGGCGCCGCGCGCGCCGGCCACCGGATCACCGGTCACCGTCACGGTCGCGCCGGTCTCGGCGGCGCGCTTGGCGGCGGCCTCCAGGATCCACGGCAGCGGCTCGAACCCGGCGGGGGCGGCCACGGTCACATTGATGCCCGCGGTCACGCCACCGAGCAGCAGCGAGTGCGCCATATTGTTGGCACCGTCACCGAAGTAGGTGAGGTTCAGGCCCGCGAGGCTGCCCTTGCGTTCGGCGATCGTCTGCAGATCGGCGAGGACCTGGCACGGATGGAACTCGTTGGACAGCGCGTTGACCACCGGAACCGTCGCGGTGACCGCCATCTCGTCGAGCCGGGACTGTTCGAAGGTCCGCCACACGACGGCGTCGACATAGCGCGAGAGCACGCTGCCGGTGTCGCCGAGGGTCTCCTCGCGCCCGAGCTGGGTGTCGCGGCCGTCGACGACCACGGCGTGCCCGCCGAGCTGGGCGATACCCAGTTCGAAGGAGAATCGCGTCCGGGTGGAGTTCTTCTCGAAGATCACCCCGACCCCGCGCGGGCCGTCCAGCGGCCGGTGCGCGAAGGGGTTCTTCTTCAATTCCGCGGCGATGGCGAGGATTTCGGCCTGTTCGGCCTGGGTCACGTCGTCGTCGCGCAGAAAGTGGCGCAGGGTCACTTGCTCGTTCCCTTCGCATCCGGGCTGCGGTGCTGCTCGGCTCGTTCGTTGGCATCGGCGGCGGCCTTGTCGAGGATCTCGGGCAGGTCGGCGACGAAGTTGTCGGCCTGGGTTTCGGTGAGCACCAGGGGCGGCGCCAACCGGATCACGTTGGGCTTGGCGGGGTTGATCAGGTAGCCCGCCTCCCGCGCCCGCTCGTCCACGTAGGCCGAGATGTCGTTCTTCAAGACGATGCCGATGAGCAGACCGGCGCCACGCACATGATCGATCTCGGGATGCTCGAGCAGCGCGATGCCGTCGCTGAGTTTCTTGCCGACCCATTCCACATGGGAGAGCAGATCGTCGGAGTCGATCGTGCGCAGCACCGCCAGCGCCGCGGCGGCGCAGACGGGGTTGCCACCGAAGGTCGTCCCGTGCAGGCCGGGGGTGAGCAGTTCGGCGGCCCGGCCTTGCGCCAGCACGGCACCGATCGGCAGGCCACCGCCCAGTCCCTTGGCCAGGGTGATCGCGTCGGGCACGATGCCCGCCGCCTGGTGCGCGAAAAACGTTCCGGTGCGGCCGATTCCGGTCTGCACCTCGTCGAGGATGAGCAGTGCGCCCATCCGCGAGGTGATCTCGCGGGCGCGGGCCAGGTAGTCGAACGGCGGGACGACCACACCGCTCTCGCCCATCATGGGTTCCAGGAACACTGCGGCGGTGTCGGTGTCGACGGCGCGTTCCAGCGCGTCCGCGTCACCGTAGGGCACGTGCACGACACCGGGTGGCATCGGCTCGAACGGCGCCCGCTTCGACGCCTGGCCGGTGAGCGCGAGCGCGCCCATGGTGCGGCCGTGGAAGGCCTCCTCGGCGGCGACGATCTTGGTCCGGCCGGTCAGCCGGGCGATCTTGAACGCGGCTTCGTTGGCCTCGGTGCCGGAGTTGCAGAAGAACGCCCTGCCCTCGCCGTCGCCGAAGTGGGCCAGGAGCTTCTCGGCCAGTTCGATCACCGGCTCGCTGGCGTAGATGTTCGATACGTGGCCGAGGGTGCCCAGCTGCTGGGTGACCGCCTCCAGGATGGCGGGGTGGGCGTGGCCGAGGCTGTTGACCGCGATGCCACCGAGGAAGTCGAGGTAGCGCTTGCCGTCGGCGTCGTAGACGACCGCGCCCGCGCCGCGCACCAGCGCGACCTTCGGGGTGCCGTAATTGTTCATCATCGCGGCCGACCACCGCCGCTGCAGCTTCTCTACTTCACTCATGCGGTCACCATCGTTCCGATTCCTTCTCCGGTGAACAACTCCAGCAGTACCGAGTGCGGCACCCTGCCGTCGATCACATGGGCGCTGGGCACCCCACCTTGCACGGCGCGCAGGCACGCTTCCATCTTCGGCACCATGCCCGCATCCAGGCGCGGCAGCAACTCCGCCAGCGCGCTCGCGTCGATCTCGCTGGTCAGCGAGGAGCGGTCGGGCCAGTCGGTGTAGAGGCCCTCGACGTCGGTGAGGACGACGAGTTTCTCCGCGCCGATGCCCTCGGCCAGCGCGGCGGCGGCGGTGTCGGCATTGATGTTGTGGACCACGCCGTCGGCGTCGGGGGCGATGGTGGAGACCACCGGGATCCGGCCGGCGTCGATCAGGTCGAGGACCGCACCGGGGTTCACCTCGGTGACATCGCCGACCAGGCCGATGTCGGTGGCCGCGCCGTCGACGGTGACGGTGCGCCGGGTCGCGGTGAACAGGTGCGCGTCCTCACCGGAGATACCGACCGCGTACGGTCCGTGCGCGTTGATCAGGCCGACGAGCTCGCGCCCGACCTGCCCGAACAGCACCATCCGCACCACATCCATCACCTCGGGGGTGGTGACACGGAATCCGCCGCGGAACTCCCCCGCCATGCCGAGTTTCTTCAGCATCGCGTTGATCTGCGGGCCGCCGCCGTGCACGACCACGGGGTGCACACCGACGGTGCGCAGGAACGCCATGTCGGCGGCGAAGGCAGCCTTGAGCTCGTCGTCGACCATGGCGTTGCCGCCGTACTTCACCACGACGACCTTGTCCCGGAACTTCTGCAGCCACGGCAGCGCGTCGGCGAGGATATGCGCCTTGTCCAGCGCCGAAAGGGACTGCACCACACCGCTGCTCATGAGCTGTAGGCCGAATTCTCTTCGACGTAGGCGTGCGAGAGATCCGTGGTGCGCACCATCGCGGTGCCGTCGCCGACATGGAGCTCGATCAGCACGTCGATGTCCTCGCCGGACAGGTCGACCTCGCGAGCGCCGGGCGCGCCGACGCTGTCGACACAGACCGGATTGCCGTTGAACGACACCGCGATCCGGTTCGGGTCCAGCGTCACCGGGGCGATGCCGACGGCGGCGAGCACCCGGCCCCAGTTCGGGTCGGAACCGAACAGCGCGGTCTTGACCAGGCTGTCGCGGGCGACGGCCCGGGCGACGGTCAGCGCCTCGTCTTCGGTGGCGGCGCCGGTGACGGTGATCTGCACCCGCTTGGTGACGCCCTCGGCGTCGGCCATCAGCTGGGCGGCCAGGTCGTCGCAGACGGAGAAGACGGCGGCGTCGAGCGCGTCCTGGGAGGGCGCGACGCCGCTGGCCCCGTTGGCCAGCAGCAGCACGGTGTCGTTGGTGGAGCAGGAGCCGTCGACATCGAGGCGGTCGAAGGTGTACTTCGTGGCCTTGCGCAGCGCCTGGTCGAGCTGGTCGGCGGTGGCCACGGCGTCGGTGGTGAGCACCACGAGCATGGTGGCCAGCGACGGGGCGAGCATGCCCGCGCCCTTGGCCATACCGCCGACATTCCACTTGTCCGCGTGGTGGAAGGCCGATTCCTTCGGCACAGTGTCGGTGGTCATGATGGCGTGCGCGGCCTCGGTGCCGCCGGAGATGCCGCCACCCATCTCGTGCACGATCTCGGTGATCGCCGGGATCAGCTTGTCCATCGGCAGCCGGTCACCGATCAGCCCAGTAGAGCAGACCGCGATCTCGCCCGCGCCGGTCTCGGTGCCCCAATTGCTCAGTGCCGCAGCGAGTTCCTCGGCGGTCCGGTGGGTGTCCTGGAAGCCGCCGGGGCCGGTGCAGGCGTTCGCGCCGCCGGAGTTCAGGATGACCGCGCGCACGCGACCGGACTTCAGCACCTGCTGCGACCACAGCACCGGCGCGGCCTTGACCTGATTGCTGGTGAACACCCCGGCGGCCGCGTACTCGGGGCCTTCGTTGAGTACCAGCGCGAGATCGGGCTTGCCGCTGGCCTTGATCCCGGCCGCGATGCCCGCCGCCCGGAAACCGAGCGGCGCGGTGACGCCCTGAGTGTGGATCAGTTTGCTGGTCACGGGGCCACTCCTACGGTGGAAAGTCCTGCGGTCTCGTCGAAACCGACGGCCAGATTCATCGATTGCACCGCGGCGCCCGCGGTGCCCTTGGCGAGATTGTCGACCGCGCCGATCACCACGAGCAGACCCGCGTCGGCGTCGACGGTGACCTGCAGGGTGATGGCGTTGGAGCCGAGCACCGAACCCGTCTGCGGCAGTAGCCCTTCGGGCAGCACATGCACGAACGGTTCGTCCGCGTAGGCCTTCTCGTAGACCGCGCGCGCCGCGGCGGCGTCGACCTTCACCGGGGCGGTGCAGGTGGCCAGGATGCCCCGGGGCATCGGCGCGAGCACCGGGGTGAACGACACCGAGACATCAACGCCGCCCGCGGCTTTCAGGTTCTGCGCGATCTCCGGGGTGTGCCGGTGCGCGCCGGCGATGCTGTAGGCGCGCACGCTGCCCATCACCTCGGAGCCGAGCAGGCCGACATCGAGCTTGCGGCCCGCGCCGGAGGTCCCGCTCACCGCGACGACGTTCACCGTCGGTTCGATGATCCCGGCCGCGATCGCCGGTGCCAGCGCGACACTGGCGACGGTCGGGTAGCAGCCGGGCACGGCGATGCGCCGGGCGCCGACGAGCCGCTCCCGGCCGCCGGGCAGCTCGGGCAGGCCGTAGGGCCAGCTGCCCGCGTGGGCGCTGCCGTAGTACTTCTCCCAGGCGGCGGCGTCGGCGAGCCGGAAGTCGGCACCGCAGTCGATGATCACCGTGGATTCGGGCAGTGCCTGCGCGAGGGCGGCGGACTGGCCGTGTGGCAGGCCGAGGAACACGATGTCGTGCCCGGCCAGGGTCTCGGGGGTGGTTTCCTGCAGGATCCGGTCGGCCAGCGGCAGCAGGTGCGGCTGGAGCGCGCCCAGGGCGGTGCCCGCATTGGATCCGGCGGTCAGCGCCCCGATCTCGAGGCGCCCGGCTCGGTACTCGGGGTGATTCAGCAGCAGACGCAACACTTCGCCACCGGCGTATCCACTCGCACCGGCAACCGCCACCCGCAGCACGGGTCCTCCCGACGAAATAGCCATGTGATGATTATGCACGACTATGCAAGCTCATTCATGGGCAGGTGTGGCCTGTGCCGGTGCCGAACGGCCGATCAGGCGCGCTACCAGCGGAAACACCAGGACCGTTGTCGCGCCGGCCGCGATCAGGACCGAGGCGGTCTCGGCGGTCATCATGCCGGTCGACACCGCCACCTGGGTGACGGCGACGATGATCGGCAGCCCGGTGGCGGCGAAGAGCGCGAGCTGGGCGCGCTCACGCGGCGACTCCAGGTTGCGCCCGTGCGGCACGAACCGCTCACTGAGCCACACCGGCAACCCGCGCGCGACCGCGATGGCGGCCACGAACGACACCCACAGCAGCGGCTGGCCGGCGACCGCGGCCAGATCGATGCCCATGCCCGACACCACGAAGAACACCGGGATCAGCAGGCCGTAGCCGATGGTCTCGAGCTGCTCGTCGACGCGCGGATGACCTGCCGCGATGAGCCTGCGCAGCACCATGCCCGCCGCGAAGGCGCCGAGCACCACATCCAGGTCGAAGCGTTCGGCCACCACCATCAGCACCAGCAGCAGCAGAATCGACCCGCGCACCGGCAGCTGGGAGGTGCCGCCGTCCATCCTGGCCAGCGCCGCGCCGAGGTCGGGGACGCGGGCGAACAGGCGCAGCGGGATCAGTCCGGCGAGCAGCGCGGCCACCACGAACAGCGCGAGCACCACCAGCGCCGCCCCGGCACTGTGGCTGCTCAGCAGCACCGACATGGCCACGATCGGCCCGAGCTCGCCGACCGCGCCGTGCGCGAGCACCGCCCGGCCGAGCGGGGTGTCGAGCAGTCCGGCCTGTTTGAGGATCGGCAGCAGGGTGCCCAGCGCGGTGGAGGTCATCGCGATGGCCACGGCGATGTGATTCGTGGTCGATTCCCCACTCGCCGACACCGCGACCAGCCCGAACGCGAACACCAGCCCGGCCAGCCACACCAGCCACGCCACCCGCCCCGACTTGCCGCCGAGCAGCTTCGGGTCCAGTTCGTAGCCCGCCAGCAGGAACAGCATGCCGAGCCCGAGTTCCTCGATCAGGTCGACGCCACCGTCGGCGGTGGCCCAGCCGAGCGCGAACGGCCCGAGCACGGTGCCGGCCAGCAGCAGGATCACCACATCGGGCACATACCCGCGCAACGCCCGCGACAGCAATGGCGCCAGCACCGCCACCAGCGCGACCCAGAACAGCGACACGATCGGCGACGGACCGTCCACGGCCGCGGAAGCGAGCAGCTCCATGCGCCTCATCGTGGCACAGCCGCCGGCCTGTTCCGGGGCACCTCGCTGGCACGGCCAGGTGTCAGTGTTTGCGGACCACCTGTTCGCCGGTGCCGGGCTTCCACACCGTGATGTCGAGGTGGTCGTCGTTCGTTTCGACCGTGGAGGCGCCGGTCAGGTCGGCGACGAAGAAGTGGTCGAACTTCATGTCACGGATGTCGAAGCCGCTGTCGTCGAACAGTTTCTGGGCGAAGCGGGCGTGGACGGTCTCGTCGGTGACATCGGTGACGGTGCCGAAGAGTTTGGCGTCGCCGTCGGTGACATTCGTGTCGACGGTGGCGGTGTGCAGGCAGAAGCGCGGGTCGCGGGCGAGGTCGTCGAATTTGCGGGTGTGCGGCATGCCCGCGAGCACGAGCATGTCCTCGAAGATCATCGGTTCGATCGGGCTGATCCGGGGTGATCCGTCGGCACGGAGGGTGCCGAGCATGCACAGGTTGCCGGTGGCCTGGTGCCTGCGCAGGAACAGGGCGGCGATACTCGGTGCTTCCTGGGTGAACTGGCTCCACGTGGTCATATCTCGTACGGTACGGGGCAAACTTGACATCTCCTGTCAGGTTTCCCGGCTAGTGTCGGGAGGTATGCGAGCGAGCAGGTTGGTGCGGTTGCTGCTCCTGCTGCAGGCCTCGGGCGGGTCGACCGCGGACGCGCTGGCGCGGGAGCTGGAGGTGTCGACGCGCACGGTCTATCGCGATGTCGACGCACTGTCGGAGGCGGGCGTCCCGGTGTACTGCGAGCCGGGACGCGGTGGCGGGGTGCGGCTGATCGACGGGTACCGGACCCGGCTGACCGGACTCACCTCCGACGAGGCCGACGCCGTGCTGCTGGCGGGGTTGCCCGGCGCAGCCGCTGACCTGGGTCTCGGCACGGTGCTGGCCACCGCGCAGCTCAAGATGCTGGCCGCGCTGCCACCGGAACTGCGCGGCCGGGCGACCCGGATCGCCGAACGCGTCCACATCGACATGCCCGGCTGGTTCCATCGCCCGGACGACACTCCCGCCCTGTCGACGATCGCCGACGCGCTGTGGCACGACCGCCGGCTGGCGATCAGTTACCGGCGCAGCGACAAGACCGTCGACCGCACGGTCGATCCGCTCGGACTGGTCATGAAGGCGGGCACCTGGTATCTGGTGGCCGGCGAGGGAACCGCCCTGCGCTCGTACCGGGTGAGCCGCATCGCCTGCGCCGCACCCACCGGCGAATCCTTCACCCGCCCCGCCGATTTCGATCTCACCGCGCACTGGTCGGCGGCGGCGGACGAGTTCGCCCGCGCCATCCTCAGGGTCCGGGCGCGCTGCCGTGTCGCGGCCGACCACCTGAACTTGCTGCGCTTGATGAACGACCCGGCCGCGGTCCGCGACGCGCTGGCCTCGGCGAGCCCACCGGACGACACCGGCTGGGTCGAGCTCGACATCCCCGGCGAGTCCTACGAGATCCTCGCCCACGCCCTGCTCCCCCTCGGCGAGCACCTCGAAGTCCTCGACCCACCCGAACTCCGCACGGCCATGGCCGCCACGGCAGCGGCCATGCACGCCCGCTACCACCAGCCGACCTGACGACCGACGTCAACAGGTCCAATCGAGTATCTCGCCCAGCGCGCGCAATGGAACAGACGCGGGGGTGAGTCGTAAGGCGGTGTCGCGCAGGGTGACCAAGGGGGCGGCGGAGAGCTGGCCGATGGTGCCGATGCGGGCTGAGCGGGCGGCGATCATCCGGGTTCGGGGGCGGCGTTCGCGGTCGTAGCGGGACAGGCCGCCGGGTTCGGCGGCCAGGCGGGCCAGCACCACCGCGTCCTCCAGCGCCTGGCAGCCGCCCTGGCCGAGGTTCGGTGTCATCGCGTGGGCCGCGTCGCCGATCAGGGCGATGCGGCCGGCCACGAACGAGGGCAGGGCCGGAATGTCGTAGATGTCGTTGTGCAGCACCGTGTCCGGGTCGGCGGCGGCTAGCAGCTCGGGAATCGGGTGGTGCCAGCCGGCGAAGCGGGCGCGGACCTCGGCGAAGGTGCCCGCCGAGTGTTCGGGCGCGTTGTAGACGGCGAAACAGTACACCCGGCCGTCGGCGAGCGGCGCGATACCGAAACGCGCTCCGCGACCCCAGGTCTCACCGAATTCCGTCAGCTTGCCGGGCAGCTCGACCACCGCGCGCCAGGCGGTGTACCCCGCGTACCTGGCCGCTACCTCGCCACAGACCGCCTGCCGGACCACACTGCGGAGGCCGTCCGCGCCGACGACGAGATCCGCGCTCGACTCACCCGCGGAGTGCACCACCGATCCGTCGGCGCCCGCCGCGGTAACCGAGATCCCGGGCCGCACAGCATCATCGGGCAAGGCGGAGCGCAGGATCTCGAGCAGCGCCGCCCGATGGATCACCACCGGTGCGCCGTATCGCGCGCGCAAGGTCGCCACGTCGGTGCGCGCGAGCCAGCGCCCGCGCGGATCACGAATCCCCGCCGACGCGTCCTCGACCGCCTGCGCACGCACCTCGCCACCGACCCCGATCGCGTCGAGCGCGCGCAACGCGTTGCTCCACAACGAGATTCCCGAGCCCACCTCGGCGATCTCCGCCGCCCGCTCGAACACTTCGACCGACCATCCCCGCCGGGCCAGCCCCACGGCCGTGGCCAGTCCCCCGATACCGCCACCGACGACGATTGCTGTGGACATCGCGTTCTCCCTCGTTGCAGGTACACCCCAAGCAGACCATGCCCGCACTCCGGGAATCAGTCCAGCGCGGGCATCACGGCTCCGGGACTGGGCGATCGAGACGGCCACCGAGGTCGGCATCGAACGCGGCCGGCACCGCTATCCTGGTCGACTTTCTCGACGGCGCCGGGCGAATTGACCGCGGCGATCGCGTGCGCCGGCTCGGCGGTGCGCTCAGCTGACGACGCGGTCAGAAGTAGGTGCGAATCAGGTCGACCACGCGTGGCGTCGCGGCTTCGACGCTGTCGATCACCGGGATGAGCCGCCATTTGTCGAAGGCCGTGCACGGATGGGACAGGCCGAGGCGCACGATGCTGCCGACGGGCAGTTCCGCCGGGCCCGCGCCGGGGATTCGCAGGAAGGTGTGCTGGTCGTTGAGTGCGGTGACCACGGCAGCGGTGGGCAGCGGAGTACCGGCCACCGACTGTGGGACCGGTAGGCCCTCGTCGTAGGGGAAGTCGCGTTTGCCGCCGTCGAGCAGCGCGAGTTCGGGTTCCGGCCGCGACACCACGCGCGCCCAGCCGTGCATGGCCGAGCGCAGACCGGGTGCCACCGCGGGCGCGGTGAGCGGGGAGATGCCGGCGTAGAAGCCGTCGTCGTGGACGAGGTAGGCGCCGCTGCGCAGCACCACCGTCGTGGTGGTGTCGGCCAGGCCGGCCAGTTCCTCGACCACCATTTCGGGATAGGCGCTGCCGCCCGCGGTGACGATCGCGGGGCCGGGGTAGGCGCCAGCCGCGGCGAGTTCGGTGTGCAGCGCGGCGAGTTCGCCGAGATAGCCGCGCACGGCGGCGATGCCCGCGGTGCTGCGATCGTGCGCCAGCGCGCCTTCGTAACCCGCGACTCCGGCGAGGGTGAGCCGGTCACTGGCCCGCAGGGCGGCGGCGACCGCATGCGCCTCGGTTCTGGTCCGCGCGCCGGCGCGGCCGTGTGGACCGCCGAGTTCGACGAGTACCCGCAGCGGCGGGCCGGGCGGGGTTGCGCGCAGGACTGCGTCCATCTGTTCGACGGTGGCGACGCTGTCGGCCCAGCAGTAGAACTCGAACGCGGCGTCGCGTGCTGTTTCGGCGGCGGCCCAGGCCAGGCCGACCGGGTCGAGCAGCGTATTGGCCAGCATGATCCGGCCGACCCCGAACGAGCGCGCCAGCTGGGCCTGCCAGCCGGTGGCCAGGGTGATCGCCCAGGATCCGGCCATCAACTGTTCGCGCCACAGCTGCGGCGCCATGGTCGTCTTGCCGTGCGGGGCGAGCGCGACGCCCGCGGTGGCGGTCCATTCGGCCATCAGCGCGAGGTTGGCGTCGAGCCTGCCGCGATCCAGGGTCAGCAGCGGGGTCTGCCACTGCCGCAGTTCCGGCGCGGTGCCGAGGTACTCGCGCACGCTGCGACCCCAGGCCGCGGGCGGCACGCTCTTGTCCTGGGGACCGAGCACCGTGTCGGCGAGCGCGTCCACGACATCGTTGTCGATGATGTTCACAGCGTCCCTTCGGCCGTAACGGATGCGATGCAGGCTACATCGGCGCAGCCCAGCGCGGTCACCGTCGGCGGGGCACGACCGTGCTCATCACCGGCCCCTGACCGCTCGTGCACGCCGCGTCGTCTACGAGCGCGCACAGCTCGGCGACCTCGTGTTCGTACGCGCCCGTGTGTGGACGATCGGTTCGACCGCACCCACCCGCGCTGCGGCCATCTGTGCACCGCGGCTGCCCGTACCGCGACCGGTGACACGGCGAAAGTGCCACCGGCGCAAGAACTCCGGCGTCCGGCCATAGCACCGGAGGCGACTCGGGCGCTCTCCGCGGGCCCGGGATGGGACGATCGGGGCATGAGCCAAAGCGTGTCGCGCGCCCTGACCATTCTCATTGCCCTCGGCGAGGATTCGCAGTCCCTCGACGAACTGGCCGGGCGGCTCGGGGTGCACAAGTCGACCGTGCTGCGGCTGCTGCAGACCATGCTGGCCGAGCGTTTCGTCGTGCGCGACGCCGCGCACCGGTACTCGCTGGGCACCCGGGTGTTCGAATTGGCCAGTCGCGCACTGGAGAACCGCGATGTGCGCACGGTCGCACGCCCGCATTTGAGCGCGCTCGGCGCCGCCACCGGGCAGACCGTGCACCTGGCCGCCTACGAATCCGGCGATGCCGTCTACATCGACAAGGTCGATGCCGAACAGGCCGTGCGGATGTATTCGCGTATCGGCAGACCGGCGCCGCTGCATTGCACGGCGGTCGGCAAGGTTCTCGTGGCCGCGCTACCGAGAGCCGAATGGTCCGCTGTCGCAGCGCGATTGGATTATCACCCGTTCACCACCCGGACCCTGCGCACGCCCGCGCAGTATCTGGCCGAGCTGGAACTGGTCGCCGCGCTGGGCTTCGCCGAGGACCACGAGGAACACGAGAGTTTCGTCAACTGCGTCGGGGTGCCGGTGCGCGACGGGATCGGCGAGGTCGTGGCGGCCGTGTCGGTGTCGGTGCCCGATGTGCTGCTCGACCACGATCAGGTGCTCGCACTGTTGCCGCAGGTCAGGGCGACTGCCGACGCCATCTCCGCCGAACTCGGCTGGGCTCCTCGCCGAGATGTCCCCACGCGGAAAGGCTGAATTTCCACTCCGAGCGGAAATCGTCATTTTCTATTGTGCGCGCGGTGCCGCAATTCCCCGGCGACAATCTTTCGGACATCTGACCAGTATCTGTTTCAAAGAGGGGTGACCAGACGCGGCGAATATGTTTCGATGGGAATGCCCCGGCCAGGGGTGCGATATCACCGAACAATCGAGGATGTACCTATGTTTGCCAAGACTGCCCGCCCGCTCGCCATCGTCGCGCTCGCACTGTCGGCCACCGCCATCGGCGCGGGCACCGCGTCGGCCGCCACCGCGCAGCCGGTCGTCGGCTCGGTGGCGATCTGCACCAGCATCCCGGTCGGCCCGATCAGCATCAGCGTCTGCCTGTAGGCCTACCCGGAGTTACGCAGAGCGGTGGCCAGGCCGTTCATGGTGAGCAGGATCCCGCGCTTCACCAGTTCGGACTCGTCACCGCCGCGCAGCCTGCGCAGCAGATCCACCTGGAGCTGATTGAGCGGCTCCAGGTACGGGAACCGGTTGTGGATCGACTCGGCCAGCGACGGATTGTCGCTGAGCAGCTCGTCATGCCCGGTGACCGCCTGATACATCCGGATCGTGCGGGCGTGCTCGTCGGCGATCATGCCGAAGATCTCCGCGCGCAGCCGCTCGTCGGCCACCAGGTCGGCGTAGCGCGCGGCGATGTCGAGATCGCTCTTGGCCATCACCTGCGCGAGGTTGGACAATACGGTGCGGAAGAACGGCCAGGTCCGGTAGAGCTCGGTGAGCCGCGCCAGCCGCTCGGGATCACCGCCGACCCAGTCCTCGAGCGCGGTGCCGGTGCCGTACCAGCCGGGCAGCATCACTCTGGCTTGACTCCAGGCCATCACCCACGGAATGGCGCGCAGATCCGCGACCGAATTGGTCGGTTTGCGCGAGGCCGGACGACTGCCGATATTGAGATCGCCGACCTCGGCCACCGGCGTGGACTGACGGAAGTATTCGACGAAACCCGGGGTGTCGTGCACCAGCCGCGCATAGGCGGCGCGAGCGCGGGCGGCGAGATCGTCGAGCAGTTCGTAGGCCGGTTCGGCGTCGGCGCCGAGACCTTCCACATCCAGCAGCGTCGATTCCAGGGTGCCGGCGATCAATGACTCCAGATTGCGGTGTGCCGCACCCTGTTCGGAGTACTTGGCGGCGATCACCTCGCCCTGTTCGGTGAGCCGCAGAGAGCCGCGCACCGCGCCGGCCGGCTGGGCCAGGATGGCGTCGTAGCTGCGCCCGCCACCGCGGCCGACGGTGCCGCCGCGACCGTGGAACAACCGCAGCCGGATACCCGCTTTCCCGGCGGTCTCCACCAGGTCCAGTTCGGCGCGGTACAGCGCCCAGTTCGCGGCCAGATAGCCGCCGTCCTTGTTGGAATCGGAGTAGCCGAGCATGACCTCCTGGCGCATTCCGGCCGCGGCGACGAGCTCGCGATAGACCGGGACCTCCAGCACCGCGGCCAGCGTCACCGCGCCCGCGCCGAGATCCTCGATGGTCTCGAACAACGGCACGATCCCGACGGGACTGCTCGGGGTGCCGCCCGCGGTGCCCGGATCGAGGATGCCTGCCTCTTTCAGCAGCAGGGCCGCCTCGAGTATGTCGCTGACCGAGGTGCACATGCTGATGATGTAGTTCGGGACGGCGGGCGCGCCGAAGGTGTCGATCACCTCCTTGGCGGCGCGCAACACCCCCAGCTCCTTGTCGGCGAGCTCGCTGAGCTGCGCGTGCGGGCCGAGAAGTGGCCTACGCGTGCGCAATTGGTCCGACAGCAGGGCGACGCGCTCGGCCTCGGACAGGCTCGGATAGTCCGGATGCACGCCCGACCAGGCGAGCAGCTCGGTGACGACCTGCTCGTGGACCTCGGAGTTCTGGCGCATGTCCAGGCTCTGGAGATGGAAGCCGAAGGTCTCGATGGCGTGGCGCAGGGCGGCGAGCCGGTCGTCGGCGAGCAGTCCGTCGCCGCTGGCGCGCATCGACTCGTCGATCGCGTCGAGATCGTCGAGCACGGCCTGCGGTGCCGGATACGGCGCTGCCGCAGTGTCCAGGCCGCTCGCGGGCAGGTCGCCGAGGGCGAGTGCGGCGGTGGCGCTGAGCCGGGCCCGGATCGCGTGCAGCGCACGGCGATACGGTTCGTCGGCGAAGAAGGCGGGGTCCGGGTAGCCCGCCGCGGCGAGCGCGGCCACCGGGTCGGTGACCGGCACCAGCCTGCCCGACTGCGACAGCGACTTCTCCAGCTCGACCAGCTCGTCCAGGTATCGCCCGAAGGCGTAGGCCGCGGCCCGCCCGGCCGCGGTGTGCACGACTTCGGCTGTCACATAAGGGTTTCCGTCGCGGTCACCACCGATCCAGGAGCCGGGGCGCAGGATCGGGCGGTCCAGCAGCTCGTGCTCGGGCCAGCGGTAGCGCAGCGCGGCGCGCACCTGGGCGTTGATCGCGGGGATCACGTCGTAGAGGGTGAGGTCGTAGTAGCGCAGGCCGACCGCGATCTCGTCCTGGATCCGCAAGCGCGCCAAGCGGATCAGCGCGGTACGCCACAGGGTCAGCACGGCGCGGCGGATCCGCAGTTCGGACTCGTCGAAGCCGTGCTCGCCGGGGCAGAGCCGGCGGCGCAGCCGCATCAACGCGGTGATCTCGGACTGCACGTCGAACACCGTGCGCCTGCGGGTCTCGGTGGGATGGGCGGTGATCACCGGCGACACCAGGGCGTCGGTGAGCAGCTCGGCCACCGTCGTGCCGTCGAGGGCGGCGGCGTCGAGTTTGGCGTAGGTGGCCGCCAGCGACGAGTCCTGCGGCGCCTCCCCCGCCGCCACATGCGCGGCCCGGCGGCGATCGCGCTGGATGTCCTCGGCGAGATTGGCCAGCAGCACGAAGTAGCTGAACGCCCGGATCAGCGGGATGGCGACCTCGGTGGGCGTGCCGTCGAGCATATCGGCGACCGCGCTGCGCTCCACCTCCTCGCGGCGCACCCGGAACGCCTCGATCCGCACCCGTTCGATCAGGTCGAACACCTCGGGACCTTCGTGGTCGCGAATGGTGTCGCCCAGGATGCCGCCGAGAAACCGGATGTCCTCGCGCAGCGGCCGGGTGGCTTCCTGTTCGGTCTCGATCCGCGCTTCGCCCATGGACAGACAGTATGGCCGCGCACCCCCCGGCGCGACCCGACGCCACGCGCCGGCGACCGGCTAGAGTGTGCGGATCACGCGCGCGGGGTTGCCCGCGGCGAACACCCGATCGGGCAGATCACGGGTGACCACGCTGCCCGCGCCGACCACCACGTCGTCGCCGATGGTGACCCCGGGACACACGATCACCCCGCCACCGAACCAGGCGTTGTCACCGATCCGGATCGGCGCGGCGGACTCCCAGCGCTGTCGGCGTTTCTCGTGGTCGTCCATGGGGTGCAGGGCGGTCAGCAGCTGGCAGCGCGGGCCGATCGAGCAGTCGTCACCGATGACGATGGAGGCGCAGTCGAGCAGGACGGCGTCGTAGTTGAGGAAGCTGTTGGAGCCGATCTCGATCAGGTAGCCGTAGTCGCACTGGAACCGCGGCATGATCCAGGATCCCGCGCCGATCTTGCCCAGCAGTTCGGTGAGCACTGCGGTGCGCCGCTCGGTCTCGTCGGGTCCGGTGCGGTTGAACTCGTCGCACAGTCGTTGCGCGCGTTGACGTTCCGCGACCAGTTCGGGATCGCTGTCCTTGTACAACTCTCCCGCCAGCATCCGCTGTTTGTGCTCGCCCATGGTGGCGAGTGTAGGTGCGGGCGGTGTCTGAGCCACCGGGCCCGCCGGGTGGGTCAGTAGGGTCGGACGCGTGAAACCGGCGCGGACTCGACACAACTACACCGGAAACTCGGTCGCCGAACGGCAGGTCGAGCGGCGGGCGCTGTTCATCGAGGCCGGGTTGAGCGTGTTCGCGGAGAAGTCCTACGCCAACAGTTCGCTGACCGATGTCTGTGCGGCGGCCGGGCTGTCGCGGCGGCAGTTCTACGAGCTGTTCGCCGACCGCGAGGAACTGCTGGTCGCGGTGTACGACTCGGTGCAGGGCACGGCGCGCGCGGCGGTCACCGAAGCGCTGGCCGCGGCGGGCACCACCGAGATGCGCGCGCTCACCGACGTGGCGATCCGCGCCTACACCCGGGCCATCACCACCGATATCCGCTGTGCCACGGTCGCTTTCGTGGAGATCGTGGGCGTGAGCCCGGCGGTCGAGGCGCATCGCGCGCGGATCAGGGAGCAGTGGGGCGAGGTGGTCGCCGCCATCGCGGCCGGGGTGCCGGACGCGCACACGCCACCCGGGGGCTGGCGGATGGCGATGGCGGCGTTCATCGGCGCGGTCAACGGCGCCGTGCACCAGTGGAGCCTCGACGACCCACGGCCACCCGTCGACGAGCTCGTCGAGGTCTTCTCCACCCTGCTCAACGCGCTGACATCGGTGGACGCCACCCGCGGCTGATTGCGATCCACGCCACATCCATGCCATAGTAGCCCTCATTGAGACGCCGTCGTCTCAAATCACGTGAGGACTGTGCACGATGAAAACTCCTACCGTTTCGCGGTGGTTGGCCCTGGTCACGGGCATGATCGCGGTGAGCTCGGCCGTGGTCGCCGGGCCGGTCGCGGCCGAACCCACCGCGATTCCCCCCGCCCCGGTGATCCCGCTGCCACCCGAGCTCGATCCCGGCTTCTACCTCCCGCCCGCCGATGTGGTCGCCGCGACCGCACCGGGCGGGATCATCGCGGTCCGCCAGGTGACCGTCGCCGATTTCGGCCTGCTGCCGATCGCGGTGGATGCCTGGCAGATCTCCTACCGGTCGAACAACAGCCGCGACGAGGCGATCCCCGCGGTCGCGACGGTGATCAAGCCGCGCGGCAAGTCCGTGGAGCCGCGCAAACTGCTCTCGGTCCAGCTGGCCGAGGACTCGACGGCCGGCTACTGCGCGCCGTCGTATGCGCTGCAACATCTTTCGGTCGCCCCGCTCGCGGGACAGATCGTCGCCCCGGCCGAATTCCTGTTCGCGCAGGCCGCCTTGTCGCAGGGCTGGGCCGTGGTCGTGCCCGATCACCAGGGCCCGAACTCCGCCTACGCCGCCGGGCCGCTGGCCGGCCGGATCACCCTCGACGGCATCCGCGCCGCGACGAATTTCGCGCCGCTCGAGGCGGGACCGCAGGCGCGAGTCGGCCTCTACGGCTATTCGGGCGGGTCGATCGCGACCGGCCATGCCGCCGAACTGCACGCCACCTACGCCCCCGAACTCAACATCGTCGGCGCGGCCGAGGGCGGTGTCGGCGCGGATCTCGGCGCGGCACTGCGCATGGCGAACAACCAGGCGACCTCGGGCCTGGTCTTCGCCGCGATCCTCGGTCTCGCCCGCGAATACCCGGATTTCGCCGCCTATCTCGATCAGCGGCTCGACCCGGTGGGCAAGGCCCTGTCCGCGATCAAGTCCCCGCTGTGCGTGCAGTACCAGTCGGCCCTGCTGCCGTTCCTGAACATGATCGGCATGATCGGCTCCGACGGTGATCCGCTCGACGACGCGCCGGTCGCGGCGATGCTCGCCGACACCAAGATGGGCAAGACCGTGCCCGATATGCCGATGTTCCTGTGGCATTCGGCCTGGGACGAGATCCTGCCGCTGGCGGCGACCGACGCGCTGGTCGACACCTACTGCCGCGACCCGGGCACCTCGCTCACCTACACCCGCGACCACGCCAGCGAGCACATCGTCGCCGAGGTGGTCGGCGGACCCGCCGCGCTGCTGTGGCTGAAGGACCGCCTCGACGGCATCCCCGCCGCCCCCGGCTGCACCATCAGCGACGCGGGCACGATGGCCGCTACCCCCGGCGCCCTCGCCTTCCTCGGCGACAGCCTCGCCGCGAAGTTCGCCACCCTGTTCGGCACCCTCCTCGGCTCCCACTGAGCCCTTCCCACCCTCAGGCCCCGGCGGTTCCCTCGACCCCTCCGGGGCTTGATGGTCACCGGATAACCGTTGGCAGTGAACGAGCCGCCGCCCCTACGATGAGGGCATGGGGGCACCGTATTCGAGTCATCATGTCTGTCTGCCGTGCCGGGTCTCGGTCAAGATCCGGCCGAGCGAACACGGCAGGGGGTGTCCGCGGTGCCGGGCACCAATGGTCGATGCCGGGCGCTATCTCTCCGTACCCCGGAGACGCGATCACAGCGGGTGGCGGGCACTCGCCGCTGTTCTCGACGCGGGCCTGCGCTTCCACCCCAGCTGCTGTGCGGGTTGCGGGCCCGGATTCCGTCCGCGGTCCGCCGCGGATGTGCGCCGCCGCCGGATCCTCGCTCAGCGCAACGGTATTCCGCTGCGCACGGCGTTGAGCGAGCGCGGTCTCTGATTACTCGGGGGTGAGGATGGCGAGGACCTGGTCGGAGAGGAAGAAGGGCTCGAGGCGCTCGCGGAGGAGGGTGGCCAGGACGCCGTTGCGCTTGGCGGCTTCGATGACGGCGGGGCCGTAGCGCAGGATCTCGGTGCTGATGTCCTCGGCGGTGAGGCCGAGTTCGGGGAGCATGGCCGTGAGGGTGTGGTCGCGGTACTTCTGGTGGAAGACCTCGACGCATTCGCGCACGAGCAGGCTGAAGTATTCCTTCTCCCTGGTGGTCACCGCGATCTCGTAGCAGAGCTGGACCAGCTCGTTGAGATCCTTCTGGGTCAGGTATTCGCGCAGGCCGGCGACGGGTTCGTCGGCGTGCAGGTCCCAGAATTCCATCGCCGCGGAATGCACCGGCGCATCGCGCAGCATGTCACGGATGGCGTTGTTGGTGCGCTTGAGCGCGAACAGGGCGCCCTTGCCGGCGAGGTCGCCCACGAAGGTGCTGTCGGCGACCTTCTTGGCCCGGTTCGCCGCCGACTGGCCCAGCGACATCAGCGAGGAGACACCCGGGATCTTCTCGGCGCGTTCCCGATTGGCCTGCACGAAATCGCCGATCAGCTTGTCGACGAAACGGGAGGCCACGGTGGCGACCAGCGGGCTCTCGGTGAGCCGGTCCAGGATGCGTTCCTGGGCCTGGTGCATGCCGAAGATCTTCTCCAGCAACGCTTCCACCGGCTCGCGCTCGACCACGTCGCCGAGGGTGTACTCGGTATTAGCGGCGATGTGGTCGTAGATGGCGTCGGCGAAGATGCCGACGGTGTCGGCGATCACCGGGCTGCCGCCGATGCGGTCGAACACGGTCGCGACCGTCTGCTCGCCCTGGTCGAGGGGCACCACGTCGCCGAAGACGATGGTGTCACCGACCGCCAGTACGGCGGCCACGTCGCGCGCGATCACCTCGGCGAACCGGTCGCCGGTCACCTCGGCGAGCAGGAAGTCCACCTGCGCGTCGAGCAGTCGTTCGGCGATCTGGCGCGCCTGCGTCATCTTCGGGTCCACCCATCACGGTCGTCTGCTCGCTCCGGGAGGACCTCGCGGTCTACGTGCCGTCGGCGCCGGAATCGTTGCGGTGCATCGATTTCCGGATCTGATCCAGACGCTCGCGCGCGGCTTTCTCCCGCGCCTCCCACTGTTCGTCGGCGCTGCGGCCCGCCGGGGTCTGCCGATCGAGCTCGTCCATCCCCTGCGCGGTGCCGAAGCGCTGCTCGACCTTATCCCGAACGGAGTCGAATGTCGGCACGCCGGAGCTGGAATATCCGCCGGTAGCGGCCGGTGCGACCGGCCCGGGCAGGCCATGCGGTACCGGCGGTACCGGAAAGGTGGCTCCGACCTGCTCGGATGCGGCAGGCACTACATGCGCGTCGACTATGGCGGTGTCGAGGTTCACAGGTGCGCCGGTCTCGGCATGACCGGTTTCGACCTCGGACAGGGCGGCGGCGACCGCGACCAGCCCCGGCCTGCCCGCGACGGCGGCGCGCAGCACCGTCACCAGTTCGGCGTCGGGCAGCGCCGCCAAGCGGCCGAGGATTTCGCTCGTTTCGCTCATACCGCCAGGCTACGCAGCCCGGCTCAGCTGTCGAGGAATTCCGACCATTCGCTGATGAGCTTCGCCCAGCGCGCGCCGAGGGCGTCGATGACGTCGTTGTGACCCGCGCCGGGCACCACGATCAGCTCCTTCGGTTCCCGCGCGGCGGCGTAGAGCCGTTCGGCGTGCCGCAGCGGGAGCAGTTCGTCGCGGTCGCCGTGCATCATCAGGATCGGCACCCGCAAGGTCGCGATGCGGCGCAGGCTCGGGTAGGCGTCCGGGATCAGCGGGGCGGGCAGGAACGGGTAGACCGAGCGGGCGGCGTCGCGCATCCCGCTGAAGGTCGACATCAGGATCATGCCGGCGGGCGCGAACTCGGTGGCCAGCTCGAGCAGGACCCCGCCGCCGAGGGATTTGCCCAGGTAGAGCACCCGGTCCGGGTCGACACCGGGTTGTTCGAGCAGGGCCGTGCGCGCGGCGCGGGCATCGAGGTAGGTGCCCTGTTCCTCCGGCGAACCCCCGCTGTGGCCGAAGCCGCGGTAGTCGAAGGCCAGCACGTCGAACCCGGCGGCGACCAGCAGCGCGATGATGGACACGCGGTCGCCGATGGTGCCCGCGTTGCCGTGCGCGTAGAGGATGTGCCCGCGCGGGCGTTCGGCGGGGACGAACCAGCCGTGCACGTTCACGCCGTCGGCGGTGCGCAGGGTGAGATCGCGGTAGTCCAGGCCGAAGGCGGCGGGAGTCTGGGCGACGTGCTTGTCGGGGTGGTAGACAAGCGCGTTCAGCACCCGGGTCGCGGGATGGCGCATCACTTACCGCGCCCCGCCTGGAAACCGAAGTCCCAGTTGTAGAGCCGGGCGATCTCCATCACGCCACCGCCCGGCTGACCAGCCGGCGGACGGACGAAGGTGCCCTCGCGGCGCACGACGAGTTCACCGTTGACGTTCTCGAGCACGGCCAGCACGGCGTCGCGCGAGTTGTCGGTGCAGCCGTCGAGGGTCATCTCGATGGGCGCCGAGCCCACCGGCTGCAAGGTGACGGTGGCGTGCACACCGCGGAAATCGCTGGCGCCCTCGTAGATCGACGCGAAGACCAGGACGCGGCGGAAGAACTGGGTGAAGTCGAGATTGATCGAGAGGTTCTCGCCGGCGATGCTGGCGCCGGTGCGGTCGTCCTGATCGAGGTGGATGAACGGCGGTTCGTAGAGGGCGCCGAAGCGGCGGTCCAGGGCACGGACCGAGCCGATCGCGCCGTTGACCAGTTCGAAGAAACAGCACAGGTCGAGGTCGACGTTCTTGCCGCGGAGTTTGCCGAACAGGCGGCCGGTGGCGGCCATCGAGGTCCAGTTGAGATTGACCCGCATGACACCACCGGTGGCACCATGCTTCGTCAGCGAGACCGACGGGGCTTCCTTGGTGAGCGAGACCTTGCTGAGGTTGACCGGCGCGCCTTGTGGCTGGCCCTGAGCCGGCTGTTGCGGAGCGTAGGGCTGCGGCTGACCCGGATGCGGAGGTGCGGCGGGCGGCTGGCCGGAGTGCGGTGCGGGCGGGAACGGCGCCGGGGCGTAGGGCTGGCCGGGTTGCGGCTGGCCCGGCGCGGGATGTGCAGCCGGGGCGTGCGGTGGATTCGGTGCCGGGAACGGCGGGTGACCCGCGTGTGGCGCCGGAGGCGGGGGTGTGTACTGCTGTGTGGGGGCCGGCGGCTGGGCCGGTTCGTCGTCGACGGAGATGCCGAAATCGGTGGCGAGACCAGCCAATCCGGAGTCGTAGCCCTGCCCGACCGCCCGGAACTTCCACGCCCCTTGCCTGCGGTACAGCTCGCCGAGCACGAACGCCGTCTCACTGGTGGCCCCGGTGCTGTCGAAGCGCGCGACCTCGGCGCCGGTGGCCGCGTCGAGCACCCGGATGTAGAGCCCGCGGAACTGCCCGAAGCTGCCGCCGTCGGCGGAGGCGGCCAGCACGATGGTCTCGATCTGCGGCTCGACCTGCGCCAGGTTCACCGACAGCGCGTCGATCACGGTGGGGCCCTGCTGTTTCCCCTCGTACCGGACCGCACCCGAGGGATGCACCGCCTGGTTGTAGAACACGAAGTCGTCGTCGGAGCGCACCTTGGCCCCCGCGAGCAACAACGCCGAGGCGTCGGCATCGGGCACCCCTGCCCCCGCCTGCCAACCCAATTCGACGCGGACCGCGGCAGCAGGCACCGCAATATTGGCGCCTTTCGTCATCGACACGCCGTCAAACCTATCCCGTCCCCGCCGCCCACCCAACCCGCCCACCGACCGGCCCGTAACTCGCGCCCCACTGGACACGCGACCACCAGATCTCAGGGCATTCGTCTCTCGGCTGATGCCGCCACCACAGCGTGGTGACACATATCTATCTGGACGTGCGATCACCAGGCTTCCAGGGATTTTCCTTCTCGGGCGATGCCTCCCTGGTGGCCTGGTGATCGTCTGACCAGATCAGTGGACGACGAAGGCCGCCCGGGGTGCGGGCGGCCTTCGCGTGGGGGTGTCAGGCGCGGAGTTCGGCGCCTACGGCGGTGGTGGCCGAGGCGACGGCGGCGTCGCGGGCGGCGCTGGCCTCGTCCTCGGTGAGGGTGCGGTCGGGGGCGCGGAAGCGCAGGGCGTAGGTGAGGGATTTGCGGCCCTCGCCGGCCTGGGTGCCCTCGTAGATGTCGAACAGCGCGATGTCCTCGAGCAGGTCGCCGCCGCCGGTGCGCAGGGCGGTTTCGACCGCGGCCGCGGGGACGGTCTTGTCGACGCTGACCGAGACGTCCTGCAGGACCGCCGGGAACGCCGACACCGTCGGCGCCGGCCGGGACTCGATCAGTGGGAGCGCGTCGAGGTCGAGTTCGAAGGCGCAGGTGCGCGGCGGCAGGCCCGCCCGCTCGAGCACCGCCGGATGCAGTTCGCCCGCGTGGCCGACGACGACACCGTCCACGACGAGTTCCGCGCAGCGGCCCGGATGCCAGGGCAGGTAGGCGGCGGCCCGGCGTTCGATGGTGACACCGGCCGCGTCGGCGACCGCCTCGACCAGCGCGAACGCGTCGGCGGCCTCGGCGGCACGACCTGGACCCCACGGCCCGCGTGGTTCCCGCTTGCCGCTCAGGACCGCGGCCACGTGCACCGGCTGGGCGGGCAGCGAGCCGATCAGCTCGGCGATCTGCTCGTCGGTGGGCCGGCGATCCACCGGCAGCGCCTCGACCGCGTGGGTCCGCGCACCGGGCAGCACCACCTGGGCGATGCCGTAGATCGTCAGGTCACGGGCGCCGCGCGAGATATTGCGGGCGGCCACTTCCAGCAGACCGGGCAGCAGGGTGGTGGCCAGCTCGGGACGATCGGTGTCGAGCGGGTTGAGCACGCTGGTGGTGTTACGGCGCGGGTCCTCGGCGTCCAGACCCCAGACGTCGAAGACGCCGGCGGGCAGGAACACCGGCGCCGGCACCTCGACGGCGCCGTCGAAGGCCAGCGCCCGGCTCACGGCACGGCGCCGCTGCTGCTGCGCGGTCAGGCCGCGACCGGCCGGTGCGGCGGGCAGCACCGACGGGATCTGCTCGAGCCCTTCCAGCCGCAGCACCTCCTCGACCAGGTCGGCGGGCTGGGACAGGTCGGGACGCCAGCTCGGCGGGGTCACCAGCAGCTCGGTCTTGCCCGCGTCGTTGACCTCGATCTCGACGCCGGCGCCGATCTGGGCCAGCCTGCGCACGGCGGTGCCCGCCGGGTAGGTGACACCGGCGACCCGGTCGGGCAGGTCGATGTCCATCGCGATCGGCGCGGCAGGCGCCAGCGGGACACGGATGTCGGTGAGCGCGGATTCGATGGTGCCACCGGTGATCTCGGCCAGCAGCGTGGCGGCGCGGTCGAGCGCGGCGATATTGATCTCCGGGTCGACGACGCGCTCATAGCGCTTGCCCGCCTCGGAGACCAGCTTGTGCCTGCGCGCGGTGCGGTAGACCCGCAGCGGGTTCCAGGTGGCGGCCTCGAGCACGACATCGGTGGTCCCGGCGCCGACCTCGGTGCTCGCACCACCCATCACACCGGCCAGCGAGACCACGCCGGTGTCGTCGGCGATCACCACGTCCTCGGCGTCGAGGGTGCGCTCGGTGTCATCGAGGGTGCGCAGCGTCTCGCCCTTGTTCGCCGAGCGCACGACCAGGTTGCCGTGCAGCTTGGCGGCGTCGAAGGCGTGCAGCGGCTGACCCAGTTCGAGCATCACGTAGTTGGTGACGTCGACGGCCGGGGAGATCGGGCGCATGCCCGAGAGCATCAGCCTGCGCTGCAGCCACAGCGGGCTCACCGCGTTCGGGTCGATCCCGGTGACCCGGCGCGCACCGAAACGGGTGCACTCCGAGTCGGCCTCCAGGCGCACCGGCCACGCCTCGGCCTCGGCCTCGGGCAGGGTCCGCACGGCCGGGTCGGCGTATTCCAGGTCGAAACCGCAAGCCAGTTCGCGGGCCAGGCCACGGACCGAGAAGCAGTAGCCGCGGTCGGGGGTGATGTTGAGCTCGATGATCGTGTCGTCGGTGCCCAGCAGCACATTGGCGTCGTCGCCGGGCTGCGCCGAACCGGGCTCGAGCACCAGGATGCCGTCGTGATCCTTGCCGATGCCGAGTTCGGCCACCGAGCAGATCATGCCGTTGGAGGTGTGCCCGTAGGTCTTGCGCGAGGAGATCTTGAACCCGCCCGGCAGCTCACCGCCCGGCAGCACCACCACGACCAGGTCGCCCACCGCGAAATTGCGGGCGCCACAGACGATCTCCTGCAGCTCGGGGTTGCCGACATCGACCTTGCAGAAGCGGATCGGCTTCTTGAACTCGGTGAGTTCGGTGATCTCGGCGACGCGACCGACGACCAGCGGCTTGTCGATGTCGCCGCCGATCGGGGTCAGCTGGTCGACTTCCTCGACTTCCAGGCCGACGCGGACGAAGCCGGCGTCGAGCTCTTCCGCCGACACCGACCACTCGGGGGTGGTGCGCTGCAGGATCTCGGTCAGCCAGGACTGCGCTACTCGCACTTGACGTTTCGCTCTCTGTGTCGAAAGGGGTTGTCGCTCAGGACCGGATGCCGAAGGGCAGGGTGAACCGCACGTCGCCCTCGACGATGTCGCGCATGTCGGGGATGCCGTTGCGGAACTGCAGCGTGCGCTCCATGCCCATGCCGAAGGCGAAGCCGGAGTACACCTCCGGGTCGATGCCGCTGGCGATCAGCACCTTCGGGTTGACCATGCCGCAGCCGCCCCACTCGACCCAGCCGGCGCCGCCCTTCTTGTCCGGGAACCACACGTCGACCTCGGCCGAGGGTTCGGTGAACGGGAAGTAGTTGGGGCGCATACGGGTTCGGGTGTCGGGGCCGAACAGGGCGCGCGCGAAGGCGTCCAGGGTGCCGCGCAGGTGCGCCATGGTCAGGCCCTTGTCGACGGCCAGACCCTCCACCTGGGAGAACACCGGGGTGTGGGTGGCGTCGAGTTCGTCGGTGCGGAAGGTGCGGCCGGGGCACACGACATAGATCGGCACCTCGCGTTCCAGCATGGAGCGCACCTGCACCGGGGAGGTGTGCGTGCGCAGCACCTGGCGCGAACCCTCCGGGGCGATGTGGAAGGTGTCCTGCATGGTGCGGGCCGGGTGGTCGGGCAGGAAGTTGAGCGCGTCGAAGTTGAAGTGCTCGGTCTCGACCTCGGGACCTTCGGCGACCTCCCAGCCCATCGCGACGAACACGTCGGCGATCTCCTCGGAGATGACGGTGATCGGATGCCGGGCGCCGGCCGGGCGGCGGCGGGCGGGGGCGGTGACGTCGATCTTCTCGGCCACCAGCACGGCCTGATCGCGCTCTGCGAGCAGCGCGGCGCGGCGCGCCTCGAACGCGTCGGAGACCCGCTTGCGGGCGATATTGACCCGCTTGCCCGCCTCGGCCTTCTCGTCCTTGGGCAGGCTGCCCAGTCCACGCTGGGCCAGCGCGATCGGCGACTTGCCGCCGATGTAGTCGGTCTTGGCGACCGCCAGCGCGTCCAGATCGGCCGCCGCCGCGAACGCCTTCTCGGCCTCCGCCGCCGCGGCCGCGAGTGCCTCCTCGGTCAAAGCGGCGTTCTGCTCGACTCCACTGTTGTCGTCGGCCACGATCTTCTCGACTCTCCCCTGGGGATCGGTTCACGGGCGCGTCATTGCCATCCCGCATCGGTGCTGGATAAATCCTATGGGATCGACTCCCGGCGATTCATCCGGATTACTCGCGTGGCGATCACCCCTGGTCAGACGAGTCTCGATGAGGACTGACCAGTCCAGGTCGCGGCGTCGCGACCGCTCTCACCCCGCGCTGTTTCTCGTCGTATCGACGCAGGCGGTGTCCGAACCCGGCCTACTGGTCGACCGATCATTGTCGTGGTCCGGATTTTGTTGGGAATCGGAGGGAACCGAATGGTGGTGGTGCGCGTCCTAGTGATCGAACAGACCAGCGTGTTCGACTCGAGAACAGGACAACTCGATGGCTGAACAGACTTGTGATTCGACGCCGCCGCAGGGTCGGCGGACCCGCCGGACCGTGCCAGGGAGCGGGTTGGCGCTGTGTGGTTTCGGGATCCGGCCCTATGGTCGGGGGCCGTCGCCGCGCGTGGCCGGGTCGTGTGAGCGTCCTGATACCTCGCCCGAGCCTGGGCCGACCCGGACGGAGGGGACCGAATGAGCAGCAGGTCGGAACCACCGGTGCGGCGGTTGTATGTGCGGTTCCAGGCGGCCGAGCCGAATCGGCACGGACACTTTCCTGGGGTGTTCGCCCTGGTCAACGGTCTGTCGTCGGAGGGTCGGCTGAGCGTGGAGCAGGAGCGGTTCCGCCGTAGCGGTAACGACTGGTTCACCGATCATCTGGTGAATCCGTACGAGGTGGACCGGCAGGTCTACGACCGGGATCGGCATCCGGCGGCGGCCGCGTGGTTCAAAACGACGGCGCTGCCGATGATCGACCGGGTCAGCGGGTATCTCGATATTCTCGACATGCACGGAATCGGCTGGGAGCGGCTGGATTCCGATACACCGGGGGTCATCCTGTACGAGGATCCGCAGCAGGTCGTGGCGGTGCCGACGGTGATCGCCGCGGTCGGCTCGCGCTGAACGCGCCGACGGCCCGCGCGCCGGACGGGGCACGCGGACCATCGGTGCCGGATCAGGCGGCCTGGCGGGCGTGCCGCGGCAGGAACGCCGCGACCACCGCGGCGACGGCGACCAGTGCCGCACCCACCCAGACGGCGGGAACCAGCCCGTCGACATAGGCCTGCGGGTCGGTGTAGCCGCCGTGCGAGGCGAAGACCGAGGCCAGTACCGCGATACCCATGGCCACGCCCACTTCCCGGACGGTGCTGTTGATGCCCGAGGCCATGCCCTGGTCGGCCGGGGAGGCGCTGGCCATGACGATCGTCGAGGACGGGGCGAAGGTCAGGCCCATGCCGATACCGCCGAGGACGAACGGCGCGACGAAGGCGAGATAGGCGACGTCGGTGGTGGTGATCAGTGCCATCCAGGCCAGCGAGACCGCCAGGCAGACCTGTCCGGTGGCGATGAGGACCCGCGGTCCGACGCGGTCGACGATCAGCCCGGCCAGCGGCGCGACGACCATCGGCACCATCGTCCACGGCATGGTGCGGATACCGGATTCCAGCGGCGAGTACCCCTGCACGACCTGGAAGAACTGGGCGAGCAGGAAGATCGAACCGAAGACACCGGCCGAGAACCCGAACGACACGAGGTAGCTCAGGCTCAGCCCGCGCGAGGCGAACATGCGCAGCGGCAGCATCGGGTCGGTGACAGAACGCTCCCAGACGACGAACGCCACCAGCAGCAGCGCACCCCCGATCAGCGCGCCGAGCACCCGCGGCGCGGTCCAGCCGTCGTCGGCGCCGTGGATGACACCCCACACCAGCGCGAGCACACCACCGGCCGACAGCACCAGCCCGAGCAGGTCCAATCGCCGTGCGGTGCCGCGTGATTCGGCGAGAATGCGCGCCGCGAACGGCAGCGCCAGCAGACCGATCGGCACATTGAGCCAGAAGATCCACTGCCAGTTCAGCCCGTCGACGACCGCGCCGCCGACCACCGGACCGACCGCGACACCGAGCCCGGCCAGACCACCCCAGATGCCGATCGCGGCGCTGCGCATCCGCTCGGGGACCGCCGCGGCGAGCAGGGTCAGCGACAGCGGCATCACCGCGGCGCCACCGGCGCCCTGGATGGCGCGGGCGAGGATCAGCATCCACGGTTCGGTCGCCAGCGCACAGGCCGCCGACGCGGCGACGAAGACGGCGATGCCGGCCAGGAATACCCGGCGGCGGCCGATCCGGTCACCCAGCGCCGAGGCCGTCAGCAGCAGCGAGGCGAACGAGAGCGTGTAGGCGTTGATGAACCATTGCAGGTCCGACAGGGACGCGCCCAGTTCGGTTTTGATCACCGGCAAAGCGTTCGTCACGACGAGGTTGTCCAGCGTCACCATGAACATCGGGATGCCGACGGCGGCGATCACCGCGCCGAGCGGTGCGGCTTTCGAGCCGCCGGGAGGCAACGGATCTACGCGGACGGCATCGCCGGGATCGAGTGTCTGAGTCATGTCCAACCCTTGTTGTTATTCACTGATAACTAGTGACACCCATGGTTATGCATCGGCTGATAACATGTCAAGAGGCAACGGAGCGAAGGAGGCACAGCCATGGGCGGGACGACGAGAACCCGGATGACCGCCTCTGAACGCAGCGCGCAGGTGCTCGCGGCGGCCGTGCACGCCTTCGCCGAATCCGGTTATGCCGCAACGAAGACCGACGAGATCGCCCGGCTCGCGGGGGTCTCGCAGCCCTATGTGATCCGGTTGTTCGGCACCAAGCAGCAGCTGTTCCTCGCCGCCCTGCACCAGGTGTGCAGCCGGATCGAGGAGGTGTTCCGCAGCGCCGAGATCCCGCCCGGTACCGATACCGCCGAGGCCCTGCGCACGCTGGGTGAGAACTTCGATGTGTTCCTGGCCGAACGGGAACTGCCGCTGTTGCTGTTGCACGGAGCCGCGGCCAGCGCCGATCCGGCGATCGGTGACCCCATGCGCGACCGGTTCGGCCGGATCTATCGCCTGATCGGCGAACTCACCGGCGCAGGCACCCTCGAATCACGCCGCTTCGTCGCGACCGGAATGCTGCTGACGATCATGACCGCCATGCAGGTGGCGGGCAGCGACGCCATCGCGCTGCCCTGGGCCACCGAGATCCTCGACGACCTGCGCACCGGCACCGAGCCCAGCTGCTGACGGCGCGCTACCGCCCGTGCTGCACGCGCGCGTTCGCGTAGAGGCAGATCGCGGCGGCCGCGGCCAGATTCAGGCTTTCGGCACGGCCGTGGATGGGGATGCGGATGCGGTGGTCGGCGCGGGCGGCCACGGCCGGGTCGAGGCCGTGCGCCTCGTTGCCGAACAGCCAGGCGACCGGGCCGGTGAGAATCTCGTCGGCGTCGTCCAGGTCGACCTCGCCGCCCGCCGTGGTGGCCAGCAGCGCGATGCCCGCCGCGGAGATCGCGTCGAGTGTGGCGGTGATGTCGCGGCTGCGCGCGATCGGCACGTGGAAGACACTGCCGGCGCTGGCCCGCACGCACTTGCCATTGTGCGGGTCGACGGTCTCCCCCGCCAGGATCACCCCGTCGGCACCGACCGCGTCGGCGACCCGGATGAGGGTGCCCGCATTGCCGGGCTCGGCGATCTCGACGGGGACGGCGAGCATCCGCGGCCCGCGCTCGAGCACCTCCCCCAGCGGCACATCGAGCAGCTCGCACACCGCGACCAGACCCGGCGCGGTGACGGTCTCCCCGAGATGCTCGGCGGCGCGGTCGCTGACCAGCGTGGTGCGCACGCCGTCGGCGGCGGCACCGGCGATCAGCGCGGTCTCGCGTTCGGCCGCGGCGAGCGAATAGAACAGCTCACGGACCCGGCCGGTCTCCAGCGCGGCGGTCACGGCATTGGCGCCCTCGGCGAGGAACTGGCCGGATTTGCGGCGCTGCGCGGCGCGCTGGAGCTTGACAGCGGAAACGACCCGCGGATTGCGCTCGGAGAGCGCGTCCACGGGTCGTTCCGACAGATCGCTGTGCGTCGTCAAGCTCAGGCGGCGGGCGCGTTGACGTCGGCGGGCAGCGCGGCCTTGGCGACGGCGACCAGACCGGCGAAGGCCTCGGCGTCGGAGACGGCGAGCTCGGCCAGGATCTTGCGGTCCACCTCGACACCCGCGGCCTTGAGGCCCTGGATGAAGCGGTTGTAGGTGATGTCGTTCAGACGCGCGGCGGCGTTGATACGAGCGATCCACAGCTTGCGGAAGTCACCCTTGCGCGCCTTGCGGTCGCGGTAGGCGTAGGTCAGCGAGTGGAGCTGCTGTTCCTTGGCCTTGCGGTACAGGCGCGAGCGCTGGCCCCGGTAGCCCTTGGAGGCCTCGAGGATGGAACGGCGCTTCTTCTGAGCGTTGACGGCCCTTTTGACGCGTGCCACTTTGTCAGTCCTTGATCATCTGGGGCGCGAGGCGCCCGATTCGGTAGTTGTCGGCGTCCGGTGTCCCGGCCGCGGAATCGTTGGGTTGCGGGTCTACAGACCCAGCAGCCGCTTCACGCGGGGGACGTCGACGGCAGCGACGGACTCCGTGCCTTCCAGACGACGAGTCCGGCGGGTGGCCTTGTGCTCCAGGAGGTGGCGACGGTTCGCCTGCTCGCGAAGCAGCTTGCCACTGCCGGTCACCTTGAATCGCTTCTTGGCGCCGCTGTGGGTCTTGTTCTTCGGCATGGATTCCTCTATCTAGTCGTTGAAATCGGTGTTACTGCGGGTCGGCCGGCGCTGCCTGCTCGGCGGCGGGCGCCGGCGTGTCGACCAGCGCAGCCGGTTCGGCACTCGCGGGACCGGTCGGCAGCGGACGTGCCGGCGCGGATTCCTGCTGTGCCTTCACCCGCGTCTTCGCACCCTTGTGGGGGGCGAGGACCATGGTCATGTTGCGGCCGTCCTGCTTGGCCGAGGTCTCCACGAAACCGAGCTCGGCGACGTCGGAGGCCAAACGCTGCAGCAGCCGGAAGCCGAGTTCGGGACGCGACTGCTCACGACCGCGGAACATGATCGTGACCTTGACCTTGGACCCGGCTTCGAGGAAGCGCACGACATTGCGCTTCTTGGTCTCGTAGTCGTGGTCGTCGATCTTCGGGCGGAGCTTCTGCTCCTTGATCACGGTCTGGACCTGGTTCTTCCGGGACTCGCGCGCCTTCTGCGCGGTCTCGTACTTGAACTTGCCGTAGTCCATGATCTTGCAGACCGGCGGACGGGCATCGGGTGCCACCTCGACCAGGTCGAGATCGGCTTCGAGCGCGACGCGAAGTGCATCTTCAACACGCACGATCCCAACCTGTTCGCCGCCGGGTCCGATGAGACGGACCTCGGGAACACGGATGCGATCGTTGATGCGGGTCTCAGTGCTGATGGGGCCTCCTAGGTCAAGCGGTGTCGTCATAACGACCGCGCGCAATAACTGCAACCCCTGTTTCAACACGAAAGCCCCGGTGCGGTATTTCTCCGCCACGGGGCCCGATGTCGACCGATCGCCCACGCCGATACCCTCACGGGCACGGTGTCGACCCCCACGCGCCGAGGCACGCGGGAAACCCATCACAATCGACGGGTGACCGGGACCGTTTGCCGAAGGACGATTGCTCGCCGGAAACGGTGGGAGTCGGGCTCCACTTATCTGCCCCAGGACTGCATGACACAACCAGGGGCGGTCGTCAGCGGAAAGTCTAGCATCGCCGTCGGCTATCGCCGAATCGGCCGGGTGCGCAGGAGCCGGATCGGCCGCGCTATAGCCTGATCAGCATGACTGACGAGCTCGATCCCCCCGTGCGCGACCTGGCCGACATCCCCGCTGTCGAGGTGATCAGCCGGGCCGCGGTGATGCTGATGAGTTCGGCCGCGGAGAAGCTGGGACTGGCCGGGGACGACCCGGATTCCGGGGCGGGTGTCGACCTCGACGAGGCGCGCCGGGTGATCACCGCGCTGGCCGGTCTGGTCACCGCGTCGGTGGAGTACCTCGGCCCGCACGCCGGACCGATCCGCGAGGGCCTGCAGGCCTTGCAGCGCGCCTTCCGTGAGGCGTCGTCGGTGCCGGACGCGCCGGGCGCCGGTCCGGGTGAGAAGTACACCGGCCCGGTGTTCTGACCCGGCGAACTTCAGCCGAACGAAAGATCCGCCGATGCATCGCGCCGGCGGATCTTTCGTATTCAGGGGAGTTCGGGCCGGCCGGAGTCGGGCCGGCGGAGCGCCAGGCTCAGACCGCGGGGGTCGTGGCAGGCGGGGTACCCGGGGTGACCGAAACGGCCGAGCCGGTGGCGAGCATATTGGCGAGGGCCTCGAACAGCGATGCGCTTCCCGTGTCCATCAGTGGTGTTCCTTTCGATTCCGCCGGTCAGGCCGTCGGCTGGGTGGGCTCGTAGGCCAACGAGGACCCGCCACTGAGGAAAGCAAGAATCTGAGCGATGAGCGCCGTGGTGGCTTCATCCATGAGGACGTTCCTTTCGTACTGCACGACATCCGCGATCGCGCCGCCCACGGGCCCGAGAGTCCACTGGATGCCGGTCGACAAACCGTTACTGTCCGGTATTCCGGCGACGGTGAGCCGAATGCTACCTACAGGTGTTTCACTTTGCAGCTTTTTCGGAAAGTCCTCGCCAGGAGGATAACCAGGCTCAGCGCAGCGCGGCCGCCTTTCGCGCCAGCCGCTTGGCCGCGGCCGTCTCCGCCGGTGCCTTCTTCGCCGCCGGGGCCGCCTTCTTCGCCGTCTTCTTGGCGGCCGGCTTCGCCGGTGCCGGCGCTGCGAGCACCTCGGCGAGGAACTGGCCGGTGTAGCTGTCCGACACCGCAGCGACATCCTCCGGGGTGCCGGTGGCGACCACCGTGCCACCGCCGGAACCACCCTCGGGACCCATGTCGATGACCCAGTCGGAGGTCTTGATGACATCGAGGTTGTGCTCGATGACGATCACCGTGTTGCCCTTGTCGACCAGGCCGTTGATCACCTTCAGCAGCTTGCGGATGTCCTCGAAGTGCAGACCGGTGGTCGGCTCGTCGAGGATGTAGACGGTGCGCCCGGTCGAGCGCTTCTGCAACTCGGCGGCCAGCTTCACCCGCTGCGCCTCACCGCCGGACAGCGTCGGCGCGCTCTGGCCCAGGCGCACATAGCCCAGCCCGACCTCGACGAGCGTCTTGAGATAGCGGTGGATCGAGGTGACCGGCTCGAAGAACTCGGCGGCCTCGTCGATCGGCATGTCCAGCACCTCGGCGATGGTCTTGCCCTTGTAGTGCACCTCCAGGGTCTCGCGGTTGTAGCGGGCGCCGTGGCACACCTCGCACGGGACGTAGACATCCGGCAGGAAGTTCATCTCGATCTTGAGCGTGCCGTCACCCGAGCACGCCTCGCAGCGGCCGCCCTTGACATTGAAGGAGAACCGGCCCGGCTGGTAACCGCGCACCTTGGCCTCGGTGGTGGAGGCGAACAGCGTGCGGATCTTGTCGAAGACGCCGGTGTAGGTGGCCGGATTCGAGCGCGGGGTGCGCCCGATCGGCGACTGGTCGACCTGGACCAGCTTGTCGAGCAGATCGACACCGTTGATCCTGGTGTGCCTGCCCGGCACCTGCCGCGCGCCGTTGAGCTTGTTCGCCAGCACGGTCGCCAGGATGTCGTTGACCAGCGTCGACTTGCCCGAACCGGAGACACCGGTGACCGAGGTGAGCACACCCAGCGGGAAGGTCACGTCGATACCGGCCAGGTTGTGTTCGGTGGCGCCGACGACGGTGAGCTTGCGCTTCTTGTCGACCGCCCGGCGCACCAGCGGCAGCTCGATCTGCTCACGACCGGAAAGGTAAGCGCCGGTGAGTGATTCGGGTTCGTCGAGCAGTTCGGCGTAGGGACCGCTGTGCACCACCCGGCCGCCGTGTTCACCGGCCAGCGGGCCGATGTCGACCACCCAGTCCGAGGCACGGATGGTGTCCTCGTCGTGCTCGACCACGATCAGGGTGTTGCCCAGCTTCTTCAACCGCAGCAGCGTCTCGATCAGCCTGCGGTTGTCGCGCTGGTGCAGGCCGATCGACGGCTCGTCGAGCACATAGAGCACGCCGACCAGGCCGGAGCCGATCTGGGTGGCCAGCCGGATCCGCTGCGCCTCGCCGCCGGACAGCGTCGCCGCGGCACGCGAGAGCGTCAGATACTCCAGGCCGACATCGAGCAGGAACCCCAGCCTGGCCTGGATCTCCTTGAGCACCTGACCGGCGATCGCGGCCTCGCGCTCCCCCAGCGTCAGCGTATTCAGGAAGTGCGCGCAGGCGCCGATCGACAGGTCGGCCACCTCGGCGATCGACTTGTCGGTGCCGTCGGCGGCCAGGGTGACCGCCAGGATCTCCGGACGCAGCCGCGAACCATGGCAGACCGGGCACGGCACATCGCGCATGTAGCCGTCGTAGTGCTCCTTCATCTGCTCGGACTCGGTGTTGTCCATCCGCCGGTGCAGGAAGGGCATCACGCCCTCGAAATCGGCGTAATAGGAGCGCTTGCGGCCGTACCGGTTGGTGTAGGACACGTGCACCTGATCGGAGCTGCCCTCGAGCACCGCCTTGCGCGCCTTGACCGGCAGGCTCTGCCACGGCGTGTCCATCGAGAAACCGATCGCCTCGGCCAGGCCGGACAGCAGCCGGTTGAAGTACTCGGCGGTCTGGCCGCGCGCCCACGGCGCGATGGCGCCCTCGGCCAGGCTCAGCGCCGGGTCGGGGACCACCAGTTCCGGATCGACCTCCTTGCGGATACCGAGACCGGTGCAGTCGGGGCAGGCGCCGTAGGGCGAGTTGAACGAGAACGAGCGCGGCTCGAGATCCTCGATGTCGAGTGGATGGCCGTTCGGGCAGGCCAGCCGCTCGGAGAACCGGCGCTCGCGATCGTGCGCGTGCTCGTCCCGGTCGACGAAATCGAGCACCACGATGCCGTCGGCCAGCCGCAGCGCGGTCTCGATCGAATCGGTGAGCCGCTGCTTGGAGCCGGACTTCACCGCGAGCCGGTCGACGACGACCTCGACGTCGTGCTTCTCCTGCTTCTTGAGCTTGGGTGGATCGGTGAGCGGATACACCACGCCGTCGACCCGCACGCGCGAGTAACCCTGGGTCTTGAGCTGGTCGAACAGGTCGACGAACTCGCCCTTGCGGGTCCGCACCACCGGCGCAAGCACCTGGAACTTCAGGCCCTCGTCCATGGCGAGCACCTGGTCGACGATCTGCTGCGGGCTCTGCTTGGCGATCAGCTCGCCACACACCGGGCAGTGCGGTGTGCCCGCCCGCGCGTAGAGCAACCGCAGATAGTCGTAGACCTCGGTGATGGTGCCGACCGTGGATCGCGGGTTGCGGTTGGTCGACTTCTGGTCGATCGACACCGCGGGCGAGAGGCCCTCGATGAAATCGACATCCGGCTTGTCCATCTGCCCGAGGAACTGGCGCGCGTACGCCGACAGCGACTCGACATAGCGCCGCTGACCCTCGGCGAAGATCGTGTCGAACGCCAGGCTCGACTTCCCGGAACCGGACAGACCGGTGAACACGATCAGGCTGTCGCGTGGCAGATCCAGGTCGACACCCTTGAGGTTGTGTTCCCTCGCTCCGCGCACAGTGAGGCGTTCCGCCACCTGGTGAATCCCTTCTCCATCGTCATCCGCCACCCGGACATGAACCCCCGCGACCCATGCTAAGCGCCCCCACCGACAGGTTTGATCGAGCGCGGACGCGGGCCGGGACAGCCGCGAAACACCGCCGCGCAGAAAAACCACTCGAACCGGTGACGAAGTGGTCGAGTTACCGGTCTGCGCACATGATTTCGGGATGCGGATTATGTTTGACGCAGGGGTGGGCGGCAGGGTGGGGGCGATCGACATGATGAAGGAGCCGGCGTGCTCGAGGTGTTTCTGGTCGATGATCACGAGATCGTGCGACGTGGGCTGATCGATCTGCTCGAGGGTGATCCAGAACTCACTGTGATCGGTCAGGCAGGCGGTGTCGCCGAGGCGATGGTGCGGATTCGCGAGACGCGGCCCGATGTGGCGGTGCTGGATGTGCGGCTACCGGACGGCAACGGCATCGAACTGTGCCGCAACCTGCTGGCCGAGTTCGAGGAGCTGCACTGCCTGATCCTGACCTCGTTCTCCGACGAGCACGCGATGCTCGACGCGATCCTGGCCGGTGCCAGCGGCTATGTGGTCAAGAACATCGACGGGATGAAATTGGCCGACGCGATCAAGCAGGTCGGGGCGGGCCATTCGCTGCTCGACACCCGCGCGGCCGACGCCTTGCGCGCCCGGCTGCGGCGCAGCGCCGAACCGACCGGGGCGCTGGCCGGCCTCACCGAACAGGAGCGGCGACTACTCGAGCTCCTCGGTGAGGGCCTGACCAACCGGCAGATCGCCGCGCGCATGTTCCTGGCCGAGAAGACGGTGAAGAACTACGTCTCCCGGCTGCTGGCCAAACTGGGCGTCGAACGGCGCACGCAGGCCGCCGTGCTGGCGACCAAGCTCCGCGAGCCGTGAGCGGCTCAGGCGGGCACCACGATGGTGAGGTCGCCGTCGTAGCGGCGGTAGAGCAGGTTGCCGCGGCCGGTGTGGCTGTCGGTGAAGAACAGATAGGGCAGGCCGCCAGCGCACAGCACGTCGGAGGCCTCGTCCTCGGCGTAGACGGGGGCGGCGTCCTGGACGACGCGGACCGGCAGCGCGGAGGCGGTCAGCGGCAGCCCTGCCTGCTCCCCCACCCCGGCGGTGTGGCGCTGGCGGGTCAGGTCGACACCGTGCGGGTCGGCCCAGGTGACGATGGCGTCCTCGCCGGTGTCTGCGTCGGTGAACAGGTAGGCCTCGTAGTCCATCGCGTCGAGCACGGTGCTGGCTTCCAGCGGCGTGCCGGTCATCAGGGTGCAGTCCTTGCGGCGGATGATCGGGCGGGTCTCGGTGATCTGGGCGAGCGGGCGGCGTGCCGGATCCGGCCAGACGCCGCGGGACTCCTTGCCCGCGCGGCGCGCGAGCTGGCGGTCCAGCCGTTCGGCGGCGAAGGTGACCGCGAACCCGCCGGGGCCGGTCACCTGCACTCGGGTGAGGGTGTCGTTGGTGCGGATGTTGGCCTGCACCAGCGTCGGCTCGTCGCAACCCTGCGGCGCGGTGACGCGCACGCGGGCCGGACTGTCGAGGTGATGCCTGCGCATCACGCGGGTGATGGCCCGGACGGCACGGGTGACGTCCTGCGCCGGTACCTCGCCACGGGTGGTCACCGCGAGCTCCGGGTCCGCGGCGGTCGTCCAGTGCTGGGTGCTCGACAACGAATTCATCACTTGCCCCACTTCTCGATCCCATTTCCCGGTGCCCTATGCCACCATCGGCGGCCGGTGCGGGTGAAGGGCCGAAAGTCCCCAACATTGCGGACTAGACTTTGCGTTCAACAGTTCGGCAGTGGCGCGGCGCGAAGGAAACGGCGATGACGAATGACGGTCGGGGTGGCCGGTATTCGCCGGGCCGGACCGTCTCCCAGCAGCGGTTGCGCGATCTGCTGGGCGAGGTGGCCGACCGCGTCGAGGTGATGATCGGCTCCCGCGACCGGATGGACGGCCTGGTCGAGGCCATGCTGACGGTCACCGCAGGCCTCGACCTCGACGAAACGCTGCGCACCATCGTGCGCACCGCGATGAACCTGGTCGATGCACGCTACGGCGCGCTGGCGGTGCGCGGGCACGGCAGGCAGGTCGCGCAGTTCATCGACGAGGGGCTGCCCGACAAGATCCGCGAGCGGATCGAGCGATTACCCGCCGGGCACGGCGTGCTCGGCGCGGTGTTCGCGGAGAAGGCGCCGCTGCGGCTCGACGATCTCACCCGGCACGCGTCCTCGGTGGGGTTCCCCGCCGGGCACCCGCCCATGCACACGTTTCTCGGTGTGCCGGTACGCATTCGGGACGAGGTCTTCGGCAGTCTGTATCTGACCGAGAAGTCCGACGGCCAGCCGTTCACCGAGGAGGACGAGGTCCTCGTCCTCGCGCTGGCCGCCGCCGCGGGCATCGCGGTCGACAACGCGCGCCTCTACGAGCAGGCGCGCACCCGCCAGGCCTGGATCGAGGCCACCCGCGACATCGCCACCGAGTTCCTGGCCGGCACCGAATCCGATCGCGTGCTGGCCCACGTGGTCGACGCCGCGCGCGGGCTGACCGGCTCGCATCAGGCCTTCCTCGCCTCGGTGCCGGTCCCCGACGAATCCCCCGGCGAGATCAGCGAATTGGTGATCACCCAGTGGACCGGACCCGACGCGGGCCACGATTGGCAGCCCATCCCGATCACCGGCACCGCGCTGGGCGACGCGTTCACCCGGCGCACCCCGTTGCGCTACGACAACACCGCGGAGGTGACCCTCGGCATCGATGTCCCCGGCTTCGAAACACCCTGTGCCGGACCGGCTCTGGTGCTGCCACTGTGCACGCCCGACGCCACGCTCGGTGTCCTGGTGACCATCCGCCCGCCCGGCTTCGCCCCGTATTCCGACGAGATGATGGAGCTGACGGCGGCCTTCTGCGATCAGGCGGCGCTGGCGGTGCGCCTGGCCGACACCCAGCGGCGGATGCGCGAACTCGACATCGTCGCCGACCGCGACCGGATCGCGCGCGACCTGCACGACCACGTCATCCAGCGTTTGTTCGCGATCGGCCTGACCGTGCAGGCGACCCTGCCCAAGGCCGTGGTTCCCGAAGTGCGGCAACGACTCTCGACGATCATCATGGATCTGCAGGAAGTGGTGCAGGAGATCCGCACCTCCATCTTCGACCTGCACGCCAGCGGTCCGGAGCACAGCGCGAGCCTGCAGCAGCGCCTGGAGATGGCGATCCGGCGCCAGACCGCCGATATCGCCCTGCGCGCGACCATCCAGGTGTCGGGCCCGCTGTCGGTGCTCGACCCGCAACTGGCCGATCACGCCGAGGCGGTGGTGCGCGAGGCGGTGAGCAACGCGGTGCGCCATTCCGGGGCCGACACGGTCGCGATCGTCATCGAGGTGGCCGACGATCTCAGCATCACGGTCAGCGACAACGGCTGGGGTATCCCGAACCACGTCATCCGCAGCGGGTTGCGCAATCTCGAGCAGCGCGCGCAGGAGGCGGGCGGGCGCTTCGAGGTGGGCGCGGCCCAGCCGCCGACCGCCGACGGTGACCATCCGGAGATGCCGGGGACCCGGTTGCGCTGGGCGGTGCCGCTGCCGCAGGACCATCCGACCGGCGGCTACGCGCTGGCGGCGGGTCCCGACGGCGGCGACAGCGACTGAGTCAGGGGCCGGTCAGGACGACTGCGGCATTGTTGCCGCCCATCCCCATCGACAGTTTCATGATCGGACCCACGGGCATCGGCGCGGGCCCGTCGAGCAGCCGCGGGTGCCCCGGTGCCACGACCGGCGCCGAGATCGCGACGCCGCGCTCGCAGGACAGGGCCAGGGTCGCGATCTCCACCGCCGCCGACGCGCCCTGGCAGTGCCCGACCAGCGGTTTGAGCGCGGTGACCAGCGGCCCGTCGGCGAAGACGGTGCCGAGCACATCGCGTTCGGCGGCGTCGCACTGGCGGGTGCCGGTGCCGTGCAGGTTGACCAGGGCGATATCGGCGGCGTCGAGGCCGGCGGCGGCCAGCGCGCCCCGGGCGCACGCGAGCACCTGGGTGTGGCTGGGGTCGACGGAGACGACGTGGAAGGCGTCGTTGGTCATGGCGCCGCCGAGCACCCGGGCGTAGGGCGTCTCGACCGCGTCGGTGAGCAGCAGCGCGACCGAGGCCTCGGCCATGACGAACCCGCGCGAGTCCGCCTGCAGCGGCCGGCAGGCGGTGAACGGGTCGGCATCGGCGACCGCGGCGCCCATCCGGACGAAGTGTTCGAGCATGTCGGGGGTGGCCGAGATGTCGGTGCTCACGACCAGCACGTCGTCGGCCAGCCCGGCCGCGCGCCACAGCTGCGCGGTCAGCAGCGCGACGGTGCCCGAGCTGCACGCCGCCGACACGTTCATCGCCGGGCCGTGGAAGCCGTGCTCCTGCATCACCACCGACACCGGGGTCGACGGCAGCAGCCCGAGATAGTCGCGGGAGCGGCGGTGAGCGTGGTCGACCAGGTAGAAATCCCGCCAGTCGGCCACGTCGCCGAGGGTGATGGCGTGCACCAGGCCGACCGTCCGGCCCTCGGGACGCCAGCCGCGCGAGCGGGCGTCGGCGATCGCCTCGACCGCCGAGCCGGCCACGGCACGCCCGAACAACGAACGACCGTGCGCGGGGTCACCGCCGTCGGGAATCCGGCCGACCCAGGCGTGCTGGTCGCGGTCCGGCCCGTATCCGGGGTACAGCCGGGCCGCCGGCTTGCCACCCAGCAGCCCCTGCCACAGCGCTTCGCGACCCCAGCCGTAGCCGGAGACGACACCGACGCCGGCGATCGACATAGAATCGAGACGGTGGGCCCTGCCGCCCGGAAGCGCACCCGGTTTCACATCGCTCCTCGCGGATCTCATCGAAGGTCACCACAGTAGTCCTGTTCACCGTTGCCGAACCAGGCCGAGATCGGGGGTATCGCAGTGGCAGAATCCGACGCCGCGGGCGCCGAGCAGCTCGCGCAGCGGTACCGCTCGCTGGTCGAACACACGCCCGACGCGATCTGCGTGCACGAATCGGGCACCATCGTCTACGTCAATCCGGCCATGGTCCGCCTGCTCGGGGCCCGTTCGGCCGGGGATCTGCTCGGGTTGTCCATCACCGCCTTCGTCCATCCGGACTCGGTGCCCGCGATGCTGGAACGGATCGAGCAGCTGACCGCCGAGGGCGCCGCCTCACCGCCGACCGAGATGGACCTGGTCCGCGTCGACGGGCACACCGTGCCGGTGCAGACGGTGTCGGTGCTCACGGTGTGGCAGGACGAGCTCGCCTACCAGGTGGTGGTGCACGATCTGACGGCCCAGCGGGCGGCGGAGGCCTCCGCGCGGCGGGCCGAAGCGCATTTCACGACCGTGGTGTCCCAGCTCGAGGAGGGCGTCCTCGTCGTCGACCGGCGCGGACGGCTGGAATCGATCAACCCGGCGGGTATGCGCATCCTCGGTATCGACGATTCCACCCCGGTGATCGGCAGGCTCATCGACGAGCTGCCGGTGACCATGGTCGACCGCGACGGCACGCTGCTGCCCACGGCACGTCATCCGATGGCGCACACCCTCGCGACCGGCGAGGCGGTCACCCAGTACGTCTTCGGCGTGGCCCGCGCCGACGGGCGCCAGGTGTGGTTGTCGTGCAACTGCCGGCTGCTCAATCCGGAGAGCCCGGACTCCTCGGGAGTGTCGTCCTTCGCCGACATCACCGAGTTCCGCGCCAGCCGGCGCCAGCTCGAATACCAGGCCACCCACGACGCGCTGACCGGGCTGGCCAATCGCTCGCTGATCCTGTCCCAGCTCGCCACCGCGCTGGCCGACGAGGGCGGCGGCCTGGTCACCACCGTGCTGTTCATCGACCTCGACGGGTTCAAGGCGATCAACGACACCCTCGGCCACGCGATCGGCGACACGGTGCTGCAGATCGTCGCCCAGCGGCTGCAACGCGCGCTGCGCGCCGAGGACCTGGTCGGGCGGCTCGGCGGCGACGAATTCCTGGTGCTGCTGTCCGGGCATCCGCAGCGCGCCGATCTGCCCGCGCTGGTCGAACGCCTGCGCGTCACCATGGCCGAGCCGATCCTCGCGCGCGGGCACCGGCTCGAGGTGAGCGCCTCGGTGGGCATCACCGAACTGGGCCCGCACGAGCATCGCAGTCCCGAGGCCGTGCTGCACGACGCCGACCTGGCCATGTACCGCGACAAGCCGGCCGGCCATCGTGATGTCGGTCTCGGTCCGGGCAGGCGCTCGAACAGCACACACGCGTCCTGACGGCCGGGTCGGCCGGAATACCCGCATCGGTGCCCGCTGTTGCACTGTCGATCCGCTCGACGGGGTCCACGGCCCCTGCCCGGGCAAGTAGACTCGACAACTCTGTTCGCACCGCGGTGACAAGGAGTCCTGTTTTGCCCGACCGCCTCGCCGAGGAACGCACCGCAGAACCCGCCGCCCCCAGCCGCGAGATCGAGCAGGAACAGCAGTACCTCTCGGTGCTCTACACCAAGCTCGACGGCATGCGCCGCTACGCGCAGAACCGGCTCGAGACCGTGCTGCTGGAGACCGGGGGCACCCCGCAGGCCCGCAGCGAGCGGGAGTCGTTCACCCAGCTCTACCACGAGGACCTGGCCAAATACGACGCCGCCGAGCACGGGCTGTGCTTCGGCCGGATCGACCTGGACGGCGACCACGCCACCGAGCCGCCCCGCTATATCGGCCGCCTCGGCATCCTCGACGAGGACGACGACTTCGAGCCGCTGCTGCTGGACTGGCGTGCTCCCCTGGCCCGCCCGTTCTACCTGGCCACCACCGCCAATCCCGAGGACGTCACCCGGCGCAGGCACATCCGCTCGCGCAATCGCGCGGTCACCGCGATCACCGACGAGTACCTCGACCTCGCCGCCGCCGAACGCGACGGCGCGACCGGCACCGACGACGGCGTCGGCGGCGAGAGCGCGCTGCTCGCCGCCCTCAACGCCGCCCGCACCGGGCACATGAACGACATCGTCGAGACCATCCAGAGCGAGCAGGACACCATCATCCGCTCCGAGCACAAGAGCGTGCTCGTCGTCCAGGGTGGGCCGGGTACCGGCAAGACCGCCGTCGCGCTGCACCGCGCCGCCTATCTGCTCTACACCTACCGCCAGCAGCTGGCCAAGAGCGGCGTGCTGATCATCGGGCCGAACGCGACCTTCCTCGACTACATCGGCCAGGTGCTGCCCTCACTCGGCGAGACCGGCGTGCTGCTGTCCACCGTCGGCGACCTGTATCCCGGGGTGAAGGCGGTGCGCGAGGATTCGCTGCGGGCCGGCGAGATCAAGGGCTCGCTGGCCATGCTCGATGTCCTCAAACAGGCGGTGCGTGACCGGCAGGAGGTGCCGGCCGAGCCCGTGCGGCTGTCCTTCGACGGCTATCCGGTGACGCTGGACCGCAAGATCGCGACCAAGGCCCGCGGCCGCGCCCGCTCCTCGCGGCGCCCGCACAACCTGGCCCGCCCGATCTTCGCCGCCGCGGTGATCGACGCGCTCACCGATCAGCTCGCCGCCACGATGGGCGCCGACCTGTCCGGCGGTTCGAGCCTGCTCAGTTCGGCCGACCTCAGTGAGATCGGCGACGAGATGCGCGCCGACCCGCACGTGCAGGCCGCGATCAGCGCACTGTGGCCGATCCTGTCGCCCCAGGACGTGCTGGCCGATCTGCTGGCCGACCCGGCCCGCATCGACCGCGCGGCCAAATCGCTGAGCCCGCAGGACCGCGCCGAGCTGGTGCGCGCCGACGACGGCACGTTCGGTGCCGCCGACGCCCCGCTGCTCGACGAACTGGCCGAGCTGCTCGGCGTCGACGACACCGAGGAACGCGAACGCGCGCGCCGCCGCTGGCGCGCCCAGCTGGCCGAGGCCCAGGACGCGCTCGACATCCTCACCGGTTCGGCGCCGCAGGACATCGAGGACGAGCTCGACCCCGAGATCCTGATGGCCTACGACCTGATCGACGCCGCCCAGCTGGCCCAGCGGCAGGAGTTCGGCAATCGGCAGACCACCGCCGAGCGCGCGGCAGGCGATCGCACCTGGACCTACGGTCATGTGATCGTCGACGAGGCGCAGGAGCTCTCGGAGATGGCCTGGCGGATGGTCATGCGGCGGATCCCGAATCGCTGGATCACCGTTGTCGGCGATGTGGCCCAGACCGGCGACCCGGCCGGCGCGTCGTCCTGGCAGCGGGTGCTGGAACCCTATGTGGCGCAACGCTGGAAGCTCACCGAACTGACCGTGAACTATCGCACCCCGGCCGAGATCATGGCGGTGGCCGCCGAGGTGCTGGCCGCGATCGACCCCGGCGGGCAGGTGCCGCGCTCGGTGCGCGAGACCGGCAATCCGCCACGCGCGCACCGGGTTCCGGCCGATCGGGTACACGACGAGGTGGCCCGGCTGCTCACCGCCGAGCACGGGCCGGGCACCAGCGCGGTGCTCGCGCCCGCCGCGCTCGTCCCCGGATTGTCGGCGCTGGCCGGTGAGTCGGTGCAGGTGCTGACCGTGCACGACGCGAAGGGGCTGGAGTTCGACCGGGTGTACCTGGTCGAACCGCAGCGGATCCTGGACGAGTCACCGCGCGGGCTCAACGACCTCTATGTCGCGCTGACCCGCGCGACCCAGCGGCTGGCCGTGGTCCACTCCGCCGACCTGCCCGCGGTGCTCGCGTCCCTCGAACCTGCCTGAGGCGACGAAAAGCCCCGGATCCGTGATCCGGGGCTTTCGTGTTGTCCGCTAGCGGACGGTGTGCACGATCAGTACGTCCGAGCGCGACTTACGGGCCACGTCCGAGGGCACCGAGCCCAGCAGCCGGCCGGTCAGGGTGTTCAGGCCCCGGTTGCCGACGACCAGCAGATCGGCCTTGGTCTCGACGACCAGGTCCAGCAGCGAATCGACCGGCTCGCCGACGATCGCCCGCTCGACGATGTTCTTGGCACCGGCGGCGGTGGCCTTCTCCCGTGCGATCTGCAGGATCTCGTTGGTCGGCGCGGAGCCACGCACCTGGTAGGCCTCGTCCTTGAGCACATCGGCCGCGGCGGCGACATCGCGGTCGTCGGTCGGGAAGTACGCGCAGGCGAGCACGAGAGTTGCCTCCGCGTCGCCGGCGAGGGCGGCGGCCTTCTCCACTGCGACGTACGACGAGTCCGAGCCATCAGTACCGACGACAATGGTCCGGTAGGCGGTCATCTCTCCTCCAACTTGGTCGGCGCCGGCACCGAACAACCCGGGAATCGAGCATCAGCGCGGCAATTGGGTCGACCCTAACGCCAAAACAGGCCGATTTATCAGAAATCGCAACAGATCACACCGGGAGTGTTGTGCGGTGTCCGCGCTGGTGCGGTGGCCTGCGCGACACTGCTCGACAGTCACCTGGGGCGATCGAACCGCCGACCGGGAAAACTGTGGCCTATCACAACGCAATCAACGGCGCTGCGCCGCTGGGACTTTCCTCACATCAGCCGGAGAAACTCGGCAGACCACACGCGGCGCTGCCGGTGCCGGGATTCTCCGACACCGTCACCGTCGCGGGCGTGATCCAGTACGGGGACCCGTAGTTGTCCACCTGCACGGTCAGGGTGTGTTCGCCGGCGGTGGCGGGTCGCCAGCTCCCGGTGGTCGTACCGATGGTGGGCACGGTGACGCTGTCGAACTCCTGGCCGTTGTCGTAGAAGGTGACGCGGGCACCGGCTTCACCGCTGCTGTAGCCGACCACGCCGACGGCGGTGACCTGGTACGAGCAGCCGGCCAGGTGGTCGGTGCCCGCGGCGGCGACGTAGCGGTCGGCGGCGACGACCGAGGGTGCGAGCAGGGCGGCGGTGGCCAGTGCCGTGGTGAGCGCGCCGCCGAGGACGGTGGGACGGGAGAACCGGCGGAAAGAGGTTGTCATTGCACGGACGGTATCGATCGACACCGGCCCACTCAGCCGAAACGACAATATTTCAGACCTGGAGAAAATAGGGTCTCGACGGCCGGTTCAGCGCGGCGCAGACTGCCCGAGCGCCGCCTTTCGCGCATATTCCGACGGCGCCATCCCGATCTCCGCGCTGAACTCCCGAGTGAAATGCGATTGGTCGAAATAGCCGAGCTCGACAGCCAGTTCGGCCAGATCTACGCCCTCGCCGCGGGCGAGGCGGTCGGCGGCATCCTGCAACCGGAATCGGCACAGCACCCATTTCGGGCCGGCGCCGACATAGCGGCGGAACAGCCGCTGCAACGTCCGCACCGGCACATCGAACCGGTCGGTCACCTGGTCGACCCTGGTCAGTTCGGAGTCGGTGGCCATGGCCGTGACAATGCGTGACACCAGCGCGAAATGCGGATCGCCGGTCCGGCCGCGGCCGTCGAAGAATGCCTCGATCAGCGCGCACCGGCGCGCGTCCGACGGTTCGGCCAGCACCGCCTCGGCCAATCCGGCCGCCGCGGGCAGCACCTCGGTCAACGGGGCCGAATCATCGCGCAGCACACCGACATCCATGCCGGTGAAGGCACCGAAACCACCCGGGGTGAACCGGATACCGAACGTCTCGCCCTCGCCGCTGAGTTCACGCACGTACTTGGTCGTGCACACCCCGTTGACGAAACCGCCGGTCCGCGAATCGCTGCGCTCGAAGGTGACATTCACACACGGAAACGACAGCACCTCGGCCCGATAGGCAGGCTGCCCGCGCAGATCCCACCGCACCACCCAGTACCGATCGGCGAACCCCGCCAGCGCCGGGCCGACCGGCAACCGGTCCAGGCTGCGATGCCTGGCCTGCTCGCCGGGATGCAGGATGCCGCGCTGGTCACCGGATCCGGGCGCATCACCCGGCACGGCCACGGCTGCCCTGTCGCGTTCTTACAAGACCCTCGTCCCCGGCCCGGCCATGATCGATGACATGACCGAAACCGTTGCGCCCATTCCCGAGGGCTACCACTCCATCACCTGTTTCCTGGCCGTACCCGACGGCAACGCGGCCATCGATTTCTACTCCACCGTGTTCGAGGCCAAGGTCCTCAGCCGCGCCGACCGGCCCGACGGACAGCCCGCCCACGCCGAACTGCTCATCGGTGACTCCACCCTGCAGCTCGGGATGCCGATCCCGGACAACAACGTTCGCGCCCCCGAAGACTGGGTGCACACCTCGATCGTGCACTACTGCCCCGATGTCGACGCCGTGATCGCCCGCGCGCTCGAGCACGGCGCCCGCAGTGCCGAGGAACCACAGACCTTCGTCAACGGCGAACGCTTCGGCGTGGTGATCGACCCGTTCGGGCACCGCTGGGCAGTGATCACCCGCGTCGAAGAGGTCTCCCGCGAAGAAGCCGACCGCCGCATCGCCGCCTGGATGGCTGAGCAGTGACATAGGCGGCTGGCACCGTGTGGTGGTGGGGACGTCGTCGAGGTCGATCTGCGGAACCGCCACCGCCGGCTAGCCGATTCCGGCGGCGTCCATGCCGCGCAGTTCCTTCTTGAGGTCGGCGATCTCGTCGCGCAGTCGGCCGGCGAGCTCGAATTGGAGTTCGCGGGCCGCGTTCATCATCTGCGCGGTGAGCTCGGTGACCAGATCGGCGAGTTCGGCGCGTGGCATCGACTTCACATCACGTTCGGCGTAGACGCCCGCGCTGACCGCCCGGCCCGGCTCGCCCTGCGCGCGCCTGCCACGGCTGGCATTGCGGCCCGAGCCGCCGACGGCCACCTCGTCCTCGGCCTCCTGATACACCTGATCCAGGATGTCGGCGATCTTCTTGCGCAGCGGCTGCGGATCGATGCCGTTGGCGGTGTTGTAGGCGACCTGCTTGGCGCGGCGGCGGTCGGTCTCGTCGATCGCGTGCCGCATCGAGTCGGTGATCTTGTCGGCGTACATGTGCACTTCGCCGGAGACATTGCGGGCCGCGCGGCCGATGGTCTGGATGAGGCTGGTGCTCGACCGCAGGAAGCCCTCCTTGTCGGCGTCGAGGATCGCCACCAGCGACACCTCGGGCAGGTCGAGGCCCTCGCGCAGCAGGTTGATACCGACGAGCACGTCGTATTCGCCCAGGCGCAGCTGCCGCAGCAGTTCGACGCGGCGCAGGGTGTCGATCTCGGAGTGCAGGTAGCGCACCCGTACCCCGAGGCCGAGCAGATAGTCGGTGAGGTCCTCGGCCATCTTCTTGGTGAGGGTGGTGACCAGGACCCGCTCGTTGCGTTCGGTGCGGCCACGGATCTCGTGTACCAGATCGTCGATCTGGCCCTTGGTCGGTTTCACCACGACCTGCGGGTCGACCAGGCCGGTCGGGCGGATCACCTGTTCGACGACCTCACCACCGACCTGGCCCAGCTCGTACGGGCCGGGAGTGGCCGACAGGTAGACCGCCTGGCCGATCCGGTCGGCGAACTCCTCCCAGGTCAGCGGCCGGTTGTCGACCGCCGACGGCAGCCGGAAACCGAACTCGACGAGGTTGCGCTTGCGCGACATGTCGCCCTCGTACATGCCGCCGATCTGCGGCACCGTGACATGCGATTCGTCGATCACCAGCAGGAAGTCGTCGGGGAAGTAGTCGAGCAGGGTGGCAGGCGCCGAACCGGCCGGGCGCCCGTCGATATGGCGCGAGTAGTTCTCGATGCCCGAGCAGAAGCCCACCTGGCGGATCATCTCCAGGTCGTATTCGGTGCGCATCCGCAGGCGCTGCGCCTCGAGCAGTTTGCCCTGTTTGTCCAGCTCGGCCAGCCGTTCGGCCAGCTCGGCCTCGATGTCGCCGACCGCGCGGTTCATCCGCTCCGGGCCCGCCACGTAGTGGGTGGCGGGGAAGATGCGCAGTGAGTCGACCTGGCGCACCACATCGCCGGTGAGCGGGTGCAGGTAGTAGAGCGCCTCGATCTCGTCACCGAAGAACTCGATGCGCACCGCGAGCTCCTCGTAGGAGGGGATGATCTCGACGGTGTCGCCGCGCACCCGGAAGGTGCCGCGGGTGAAGGCCATGTCGTTGCGGGTGTACTGCACGTCGACCAGCAACCGCAGCAGCGCGTCGCGATCGACCTCGCCGCCCACCTCGAGCTGCACCGAGCGGTCCAGGTAGGACTGCGGGGTGCCCAGGCCGTAGATGCACGACACCGAGGCCACCACCACCACATCGCGGCGCGAGAGCAGGCTCGACGTGGCCGAGTGCCGCAGGCGCTCGACATCGTCGTTGATCGAGCTGTCCTTCTCGATGTAGGTATCGGTCTGCGCGATATAGGCCTCGGGCTGGTAGTAGTCGTAGTACGAGACGAAGTACTCGACCGCGTTGTGCGGGAGCATCTCGCGCAACTCGTTGGCCAGCTGGGCGGCGAGGGTCTTGTTCGGCGCGAGCACCAGGGTAGGGCGCTGCAGTTTCTCGATCAGCCAGGCCGTGGTGGCCGATTTGCCGGTGCCGGTGGCGCCGAGCAGCACCACGTCCTTCTCGCCCGCGGTGATCCGCCGCTCCAGTTCGGCGATGGCGGCAGGCTGGTCACCAGCGGGTTTGTGCTCGCTGACCACCTCGAACCGCCCACCGGCGCGTTCGATCGTGCCGACGGGCCGGTGCTCGGAATGCGCGAGCGGGTGCCCCCGGTCCTCGTACCCTTCCGTCGGAATCTCGGTTGCGAATGCCATGCACACCAGGTTAGGCCCGACCACCGACAACTTTCACGAGCGCGTGATCGCGCCCACCCCCGCAGCACCACCCGGCAACCGGCCGGCATCCGCCTGTCTGCCCGAAAAATCCCCTGCGGCAAGGCCATTCGCCCACCAGGTACGAAACGGGCCGGACAGGACACCCGATCCGGGCGTATTCTGAGCTGATCATCGGCACGTGGTGAAGGACAAGGCCATGAGCGCACTGCTTCCCCTGCTCGTCGCGGCTCCGGCGGTCACCGGATTCGCGGGTTACTTCGCGCGCGATCTCCGCGGGCCCCAGCCGGCGCCGCCCGCGGCGGACAGTTCGCCGCCGCAGCGCCCCCGCGTCGAGTTCTTCGACCTGGCCGAGCTCACCGCCACCGACACCAGGGGCTACATCCGCCCGGTCGACCGGTACGAGGCGCACCCCTGGGGCATCTATCTGGCCCGCACCCTGGACCGCCCGCACGGGCGCTACCAGGAGTCCTGGCTGCTGCCGAACGAGTCGATCCGCATCACCATCGACCACGACCGCCCCGGCCACCACCGCAGCCACGACTACGTCCTCGACATCGCCGAGATCACCCAGGTCGGGCCGAAACGCTGGAAGTCCGTCGACTGCCTGCTCGCCGTCGCCGTGCGCCGGGGCCGCTCGTCGAGCCTGCGCGGGGCGAGCGCGCTGCTCGCCGCGCACGCCGCCGGGCAGGTCGACACCGCCTCGGCCGATCGCGCCTTCGCGCGCGCGGCCACCGTCCTGGACGGACTCGCCACCGAGGATCACGATGTCGAGCAGTGGCTGAGCACCCGCGGGGTCACGCTGAGCTGGATGTGAGTCCGCGCGCGGGCGCCCGGCCGGGCGCGCCGGTAGATTCTGCGAACATGACGCAGTCGTCCACCGTGCACGTGCACCCACCCAAGGTCGAGTACTTCGACATCGCGGCGCAGACGAACACCGACCCCAAGGGTTTCGTCCGGCCGGTGGAGATCTACCGGGAGGAGCCGTGGGGGCTCTACATGGCCCGCCATTCCGACCACCCCAACTTCCACTATCTCGAATCCTGGATCGTGCCCGGATTGTCGTTGCGCGCGACGACGTTCGGCTACAACCCGGGCGTGGAGCAGTGGCAGGACATCTATGTCGACATCGGCGAGTTCACCCGGGAATCGCCCACCCTGTGGCGTTCGATCGACCACTATCTCGACGTGCTGGTACGCACCGGCCGGGATGTGCGCCTGGTCGACGTCGACGAGCTGCTCGCCGCCAACACCGACGGCCAGCTCACCCCGGCACAATGTCAGGCGGCCATCGAACACGCGACCGCCGCGATCGACGGGATCGCCGCGCACGGGTACTCCCTGGAGGGCTGGCTCGCCGATCTCGGGATGACGATCACCTGGCGCTGAGACGACGACACCGCCTCGGCCCGGGAGCGGGGGGCGGTGTCGTGGCGCGTGGATCAGCTCGGGTCACGCGCGGGCGTGAGCCCATGCGGTCACCGTCGGGTACACCGCGTCGAACCAGGGCTCTTTCACCGCGTAGTAGGCCTCCCCCGCCGCCTCGCCCGCCTTGTCGGCGGCGGCCTGCTCGGCCTCGCGCTTGACCGCCAGGTATGCCGTGCGCGCGTCCGGCTCGGCGCGCAGCCAGTCGCGTAGCGCGAGCGCGAAGCGCTGGCCGGGCGAATCCTGCACGCGCAGATGGATGTTCGCCGGTCGCTCGGGGTCGGCATTGCCGTGCAGCCGCTTGCCCCAGTGGGCGAGATCGGTACCGGCCGGATCGCCCGGGGTCGGCTTCGGATTGTCGTGGGTCACCCCGGCGGCGAGCGGGAACCCGGCCGCGGCCAGTGCGCCCGCGAGCGCGTCGGCGGTGCCCAGGTCGGCCACCGTCACCTGGATGTCGATGACATCCTTGGCCGCCAGCCCGTGGATCGCGGTCGACCCGACGTGGTCGATCCGGACCGCCGACGCCCCGCACGCCAGATGCAACCGCGCGATCATCCGGCGTGCCTGCGCACCCCATTCCGGGTCGGCGGGCACCAGCCGGTAGCCGGCACGGGCGCGCACGCCCTCGCGCTGATTGCGCTCGAAGGGCACCAGCCGGTCCGCCCACAGCCGGCGCACCTGCGCCTCGACGAGCTCCGGGGCACCGTTGTTGTCGAGCCAGACATCGGCGACGGCGTGGCGCTGGTCGTCGGTGGCCTGCGCGGCGATCCGGGTCCGCGCGTCGGCCTCGGCGACGCCGCGCTGTTCGACCAGCCTGTGCAGCCGGGTCTCGACATCGGCGCCGACCACCAGCACCAGCTGCATCAGCGGCGCGAGGCCGTTCTCGACGAGCAGCGGAATGTCCTGCACGACAATCGCTTCCGCGGGCGCGGCGCCGATCAGCTCGGCGGTGCGGGCACCGACCAGCGGATGGGTGATGGCGTTGAGCTTGCCCCTGGACTCGTCGTCGGCGAAGGCGACCGCGGCCAGCGCGGGCCGGTCCAGGGTGCCGTCGGCGGCGAGAATGCCCGCCCCGAACGCCTCGACCAGCGCGGCCAGCCCCGGTGTGCCCGGCGCGACGACCTCGCGGGCGATCGCGTCGGAGTCGATCAGCACCGCCCCGCAGTCGACCAGAGTCCGCGCCACTGTGGATTTACCCGCTCCCATGCCTCCGGTGAGGCCGATCCGCAACATGGGCCCAGTCTCGCAGACGACGCCGCGGCGCGGTCAGGCCCGCCGGATTCTTTCCGACACGCCGATGCGCCGACCGGCGCAAGATCCGCGGCCGGGCGCGTCGGGTGGATTAATGTTCGCCAAGGCGAGAAGGCCACGCTCCAGCGACCGAAGGATGATCATGGGCACCAGAGACCACCGGACGGCTCGCCACCGCCTCGGCCTGCCCGGCGGTGTGCACTGCGTCGAATACCCCGCTGTCGCAGCGACTCTCGCCGAATACCGCCGATCCTGGTTCAGCGCCCTGCTCTCCCCCGCCAGGCACAGTTTCGCCGCGATGCGTAAACGCCCGAGCATGGTCACCGCCGGCTACTGGACACCCGCCGCCGCGAGCTGACCCGCACCCGCGAAACGGGCCCGGCGCACGGGCGGTTTCCAGGGGTCGTCGCAACACTGCGTGGTGTTAGGCGGTAAGTAGATCACGCAAACGCTCGGCTGGGGTATCCCAGTCGAGCGCTTTG
>NZ_JBHZBX010000025.1:0-3920 GCF_042755165.1 Nocardia sp. NPDC059177
GGGCGGCAGCGGGCGGCAGCGGGCGGCGGCAGCGAGCGGGCGGCAGCGGCGGGGGGCAGCGGCGGGCGGCAGCAGGCGGCAGCGGCAGCAGGCGGCAGCAGGCGGCAGCAGGCGGCAGCAGGCGGCAGCAGGCGGCAGCAGGCGGCAGCGGCAGCAGCAGCAGCGGCGGGCGGCGGCAGCGAGCGGGCAGCGGCGGCAGCGGCAGCAGTGGTAGTGGTGGTTGTTGTTGCGGATAAGGGGCGAGGTCAGGGGGGATCTACGATCGGGGGGTGGGCGCCGATACTTTCGTTTATGCGATTCCGCTGCGGACGCGGTTTCGGGGGATCACTGTGCGGGAAGGGATGTTGATCCGGGGGGCGGTGGGGTGGGGGGAGTTTTGTGCGTTTCCCGAGTACGGGGATCGGGAGGCGGCCGGGTGGTTGGCCACGGCGGTGGAGCAGGCGGAGGTGGGGTGGCCCGGGCGGGTGCGGGATCGGGTTGCGGTGAATTGCACTGTGCCCGCGGTGGATGCGGAGCGTGCGGGACGGATTGTGCGTGAATCCGGCTGTGCGACAGCGAAAGTGAAGGTCGCCGAGCATCCGGATTCACTGGCGGAGGACGTGGCGCGGGTCGCGGCGGTGCGGGCGGCGATCGGGGACGGGGCGGTGCGGATCGACGCCAATGCGGTGTGGGATGTCGAGACAGCGGTGCGGCACATCGGGGAAATCGACCGGGCCGCAGGCGGATTGCAGTATGTCGAGCAGCCTTGCCGGACGGTCGAGGAGCTGGCCGAGGTGCGGCGGCGGGTGTCGGTGCCGATCGCGGCCGACGAGTCGATCCGGCGGGCCGAGGATCCGCTGCGCGTCGCTGTCGCAGGAGCCGCTGACGTGGCGGTGATCAAGTGCACGCCACTGGGTGGGGTGCGCCGGGCGCTGGCAGTGGCGGAGGCGGCGGGGTTGCCGACAGTGGTGTCGTCGGCGCTGGAGACCAGCGTGGGATTGTCCGCGCAGCTCGCCCTGGCCGGTGCGCTCCCCGATCTCGAATTCGCCTGCGGGCTGAGCACTCTCGCACTGTTCGAAGGCGACCTCGTCGCCGAGTCGCTCCGGCCGGTGGACGGGTGGCTGCCGGTGCCGACCACGCCGCCGGAACCCGATCCGGCATTGCTCGAGAAGTACCGGCACCCAGATCCGGAGCGGGTCGACTGGTGGTTACGCCGGTATGCGCGAGTGAGCGCACTACTCGAAGAGGAGTAGCACGACACCGGCCGGACTGCCCACTCTCGCACCAGATTCGACGACGCGAGCCTCGCCTGGCCGGGCGGCGGACAGCTGCTCGCTCGCACAATCGATTCAGGGTCGACGTGGAGCCCGTACGACAAAATAGTTGTGCACAACTTAATTGTGCGCTACTGTTTTGGAATGACCGACGGACTAACCCTCGACGAGCAGCTGTGCTTCCCGCTGTATGCGGCATCGCGGGCGATGACGGCGGTCTACCGTCCGAAGCTGGAACGGCTCGGGCTGACCTATCCGCAGTACCTGGTGATGCTCGCGCTCTGGGAACACGACGGGCGCAGCGTCGGCGAGCTGGGCAAAGCACTGGAGCTGGACTCCGGGACATTGTCACCGCTGCTCAAGCGCCTGGAAGCGACGGGATTCGTGCGGCGGCGGCGCGCTGCCGAGGACGAGCGCCGGGTCGATATCGTGCTCACCGAACACGGGCGGGCGGTGCGGGCCGAGGCCTGCTCGATTCCCGCCGAAATGGCACAGCTCGCCGGGCTGTCCGCCGACGAGGTCACCGCACTGCGCGGACTGCTCCACAAACTCACCACCACCCTCACCGAGAAATGAGACACCTCATGCAGGTCATCTACACCGCAGAAGCCCTGGCCAGCGGCGAAGGCCGCACCGGCACCGCGCGCACCACCGACGGCAAACTCGACGTGGTGCTCGCGCCGCCGAAGGAAATGGGCGGCGACGGTGCGGGCACCAATCCCGAGCAGCTCTTCGCCGCCGGGTACGCGGCGTGCTACCACTCGGCACTGCGCCTCGTCGGCAAGAAGGCGGGCGCGAATATCGCGGATTCGGCTGTCGGCGCCCAGGTTTCGATCGGACCGAACGACAATGGCGGTTTCGAGCTCGCCGTCGTCCTCGAGGTCTCGCTGCCGCATCTGACCCGTGACGAGGCACAGGCACTCGCCGACCAGGCGCATCAGGTGTGCCCCTACTCGAACGCGACTCGCGGCAATATCGAGGTCGATGTGCGGGTGGCGGAGGACTGACCCCGCCTCACCGGCATTTTCGTGCAATCCGTCGCCGCGCAGTCAGTATTCCGGCTGCGCGGCGACGGATTGCACGTTTACGCCAGTTCTCACCCGAGCCGAACGCCGCAACCACCGAATGTCGCGCGAATCAGCAACGCCGCCTCCGGTGCGATCACGCCGTCGACCAATTCGACATAACGAGTGCAGAATTCGGGGCCGTGCGGCGCTTCGTCCGATGCACTCGCTGGGGCCAGGTGGTGCGCGATCTCGTGGAGCACCACGAGTTCCCGCAACGCCCACGCCGTCGCCCCGGTGTGCAGCGGTACCGCCAGCACCGCCGTCGCCGGCTCGTAGTGCGCAGCCGCCGAACCCGCCCTGGCCCGCACCCGAATCGGCTGCGCGGCCCGCGCCCACTGCGCCCGAACCCAATTCAGTTCCAGCACTTTGTCCACATAGGACTGCACCGATTCCACCGACGCGAATCGCCGCTCCACCGGCAAAGTCAGTTGCGACCCGTAGACATCGATCCCCCGATGCCCGAATTCATCGGCACGATCGAACACCCCACGCACCAATTGCTCCGCGTCGTACACCTTCGCCCGCTGAGTGTCCCGAGCACGGGCCCCGTCATCCGACACGTCGAATCCCTCCTCCTCCACCACCCACCGTGCACAGGGGATGCCGCACTGTGAACGATTCGACCGGATAGCAATCGGGCGAAGTGATCATCGGCCGGTGAGTTTTCCGCGGGCGGCGGGTAGTTCTGGTGATGGGCCGAGGCGGGCGGAGCGGCCGGCGCGGTCGCCGGCGCGGCGGGCGGCGGCGGAGTGGCCGGTGGAGGTTTGTGGGCCGCGCCAGGTGCCGCGGGCTTCGGAGGTGGCGGAGTAGAAGTCGGTGAGGGCGAGTTCCTTGTCGCGCAGGGCCAGGGCGGTGCCGGTGGAGGCGACAGCGGACTCCTCGGCGACGACTTCGGCTTTCACCTCGGCGAGGCGGGCGCCGACGCGGGCGGCGAAGGCCATCTGGAAGTTCAGGCGCGCGGTGACGCCGGCTACCGGGGCTTCGACCTTGCGGCGCACGGTGCGGCCGAAGCGCTGCTCGCTGACGACCTTGAGCACTGTCGCCTCGCGGTAGGCGCCGGATTTGATGTAGTGGTCCGAGGCCCGCACCATCTGCACGAGCAGGCTCGCGTAGAGCGCCTCGCAGGTATCGATATCGGCGGCGAACCCGTAGGCGTAGACCTGGGCGGAGCTGCGGGCGACATCGCAGCGCACATCATTGGCGGTGGCGATGGCGACGAACAGCTGCACATAGGTGCGCAACCCTTTCCGCCCCGGCTCACCGATCGGAATGATCCGCTGCACCGGCGCCGACCTGCGCTCACGCTGGGCGACATGCGACCGCGCGACCGCCAGATCGATCGAAGACTTGGTGGCCAGCCGCTGGGCCGCAGCCAGGAACGCCTCCGCCTCGTGCTCGTTGTCGGTGGACTCGGCCTTCCGCAGCAAACCCCCGATCCGGGTGAGCATCCGGTCCGGCCCGGCCGACGATCCAGTGGTCACCCGACCGAGGGTAGGCCACCACACCGACACCCCTCGATCCCGCCACAACATCCCGACCGCGAGGGCCAGGGGGCCGAGAACACGCGGGCCCCGGCCCGCCACAAATGGAAGTCTTTACC
>NZ_JBHZBX010000025.1:4019-74779 GCF_042755165.1 Nocardia sp. NPDC059177
CCGTTCTCGGCCCGCCTCGATCTGGACTGACCGGAGGGTGCGACGAAGGAGTGCCCGCAGGGAGGGAAGATCGAGGCCCAGGGGGCCGAGAACACACAGGCCCCGGCCCGCCACAAATGGAAGTCTTTACCCGTTCTCGGCCCGCCTCGATCTGGACTGACCGGAGGGTGCGACGAAGGAGTGCCCGCAGGGAGGGAAGATCGAGGCCCAGGGGGCCGAGAACACGCGGGCCCCGGCCCGCCAGAAGTACTGTATGTTGCCTGTTGCACCGCACGGTGTGCTGCTGCTCACTGTCTCGACCCTGGAGTGTCTGCGATGGCCTTGAAGTTTGTTCCAAGAGCGGCGATGGCTGCTGCCTCGATCGCGTTGCTCACCGCATCGTTCGCGACCGCCTGCTCCAGTGACAACGGAGGTAACGCGCTCGGCGAGAACCTGACGGGCCGTGGCCCGATCACCTACGTCGAGGGCAAGGACACCACCGAGACCGGCGTGGTACGCCAGCTCATCGACCGGTGGAACGCCGCGCACCCGGACGAGCAGGTGACCTTCAAGGAGCAGTCGGCCGACGGCACTCAGCAGCACGACGACCTCGCCGAGCACTTCCGCGCCAAGCAGGACGGCTACGACGTGGTCGCCCTCGATGTGCCGTGGACCGCGGAGTTCGCCGCGAAGGGCTGGATCCAGCCGCTGGAGGACAGCTTCTCGATCGACACCACGCCGCTGCTCGCACCGACCGTCGCCAGCGCCACCTACAACGGCAAGCTGTACGCGGCGCCGAAGAACACCAACGGTGGCCTGCTGTACTACCGCAAGGACCTGGTCCCCAACCCGCCGCGGACCTGGAGCGAGATGCTCGGTCAGTGCCAGATCGCCCGCGACAACAACATCGGCTGCTACGCCGGTCAGCTGTTCCCGTACGAGGGCCTGACCGTGAACACCTCCGAGATCATCAACGCCTACGGCGGCAGCTTCGTCGGCGCCGACGGCAAGACCCCGACCGTGAACAGCCCGGAGTCGAAGGCGGGCCTGAAGGTCCTCGTCGACGCCTACCAGCGCGGTGACATCCCCAAGGAAGCCATCACGTTCAAGGAGGGTGAGAGCGCGAGCGCGTTCGAGTCCGGCAAGCTGCTGTTCCTGCGCAACTGGCCCTACCTCTACGCCCAGGCCAACGCCGATTCGTCCGCGGTGAAGGACAAGTTCGGGGTGGCCCCGCTGCCCGGCAACACCGGCATCGGCGCGTCCACCCTCGGTGGCTACAACGCCGCGATCAGCGCGTTCTCCAAGAACAAGGCCACCGCCGCCGACTTCGTGCGCTACCTGGTGAGCGAGGAGGCCCAGCAGATCATCGCCTCGGGCGCGCTGCCCCCGGTGCGTGCCTCGCTCTACGACGACCCGGCCCTGATCGCGAAGATGCCGTACCTGCCCGCGCTGAAGGAATCCATCGCCAGCGCCGTGCCGCGTCCGGTGACCCCGTTCTATCCCGCGGTGTCGAAGGCCATCCAGGACAACGCCTATGCTGCCCTGAACGGCACGAAGTCGGTCGACGACGCGGTAGCCGGCATGCAAAAGGGAATCGAGACAGCCGGTTCCGGTTCGTAGCGCAGGCAGCGGACCCGACCTGACCGTAGGAGAGTAGTAACGGTGTCGGATCCTTCGGGAGCCAAGCAGCGCGGGCTTGCGCTGGAACTGCGACGATCCGGCAAGGCGTGGCTGTTCGTCGCGCCGGTGCTGGTCGCGCTGGCCGTGGTCATCGGATATCCGGTGTTCCAGGCGATCTGGATGTCCTTCCAGCAGGACGCCGGGATCGACCCGGCCACCGGCATGTTCGTCGAGGGCGGCAGCGCCGGGTTCAGCAATTACACGCATTGGCTGTTGCAGCAGTGCGCCACGCTGTCGGGGACCGAGTCGTGCCCGACCGGCACGCTCGGCTCCCAGTTCTGGGCGGCGGTCGGGGTCACCCTGTTCTTCACGGTGGTGACCGTGTCGCTGGAGGCCGTGCTCGGTCTCGGTATGGCCGTGGTGATGGGCAAGACCTTCCGCGGCCGGGCGCTGCTGCGCGCCGCGGTGCTCATTCCGTGGGCGATTCCCACCGCCGTCACCGCGCGGCTGTGGGAGTTCATGTTCCAGTACGACGGTGTGGTGAACCGGGTGCTCGGCACCCACATCCTGTGGACCTCGGATCCGTGGGCCGCGCGGTTCGCGGTGATCTTCGCCGATGTCTGGAAGACCACCCCGTTCATGGCGCTGCTGATCCTGGCCGGCCTGCAGGTGATCCCGAACGACGTGTACGAGGCGGCCAAGGTCGACGGCGCGTCGGCCTGGCAGCGGTTCGTCCACATCACGCTGCCGCTGCTGAAGCCGGCGCTGCTGGTCGCGGTGCTGTTCCGCACCATGGACGCGCTGCGCATGTACGACCTGCCCGCCATCATGACCGGCGCCAACCCGGCGACGAGCACGCTGTCGATCCTGGTGGTCGACCAGGTGCGTCAGGGTCCCAACAGTGCGGCGGCGCTGTCGACGATCACCTTCCTGCTCGTCTTCGCCATCGCGTTCGTGCTGGTGAAGGTGCTGGGCGCCAACGCTGTTCGCACGCAGGAAGAACAGCGGAAGGCGAACTGATGAGCATCTCGATGACCAAAGAGCCGTCCGTGCAGCGCGAGACGCCCGCGGTGCAGCCGGTGTCGTGGCGTCAGCGCCTCGGGACTGTCCGGATGTATCTGGGCGTGCTGATCGTGCTGGTGTGGGGTCTGGGCCCGTTCTACTGGATGACCGTGGTCGCTTTCCGCGATCCGGCCCACACCTTCGACTCCACGCCGTGGCCCACTCATCTGACGCTGGAGAACTTCCGCAACGCCTTCGACACCAGCCGCGGCAACGATTTCGGCAAGGCGCTGCTCAACAGCGTCATCGTCGGTTCGGCGACCACCGCGATCGCGCTGGCGCTCGGTGTGCTGGCCGCCTACGCGCTGGCCCGGATGACGTTCGCGGGCAAGTATCTGGTGTCGGGGCTGATCCTGTCGGCGTCGATGTTCCCGGCCGTGGTGCTGGTGACGCCGCTGTTCCAGCTGTTCACCGATCTGGGCTGGATCGGCGAGTACCAGGCGATGATCATCCCGAACATCTCCTTCGTGCTGCCGATGACGGTCTACATCCTGGCCTCGTTCTTCGCCGAACTGCCGTGGGAGCTGGAGGAGGCCGCGCGCATCGACGGCGCGAGCAAGCTGCAGGCGTTCCGGTTGATCATGCTGCCGCTGGCCGCGCCCGCGGTGTTCACCACCGCGATTCTGGCGTTCATCGCCGCGGTCAACGAGTATCTGCTGGCCCGGCTGCTCTCCGGTGAGGACACCCGGCCGGTGACGGTGGCGATCGCCAGTTTCTCCGGTAACGATCCACTGGTGCAGCCGTACGCGGCGATCATGGCCGCCGGCGTGATCGTCACGGTGCCGCTGGTGATCATGGTGCTGGTGTTCCAGCGGCGGATCATCTCCGGTCTGACCGCGGGCGGCGTCAAGAGCTGAGTGCGCGGGGCGGCGCGTCGGCCGCCCCCAAGCCGCTCCTCCCGGGTTCGGCGGCCCCTGACGGGTAGAGTCGCCTGCATCGATCGGCAGATGCAGATGATTCTTCTCCTCGCTCGGGAAGGGGATTGGCGTGGCCTCCGAGAGCAAGGGTGCGGCGCGGCGCGCCCAAGCCGCCCGGCTCGCCGCCGTCGACCCCGATGACGGTGCCGCCGAGCGCCGCGACCGCCGACCCCGCACCAGGGCGCAACGCATCCGGCGGCTGCTGCTCGCCCTGTTCATCCTCTTCTTCTGTGTGCCGACGCTGCTGCTCGCGGCGCTGTACTGGAGTTCGGAGATCCCCGAACCCGCCGAGGTCGCCGTCGAACAACCGGCCACCCTGCTGGCCGCCGACGGCACCACCGTGCTCACCAAATTCATTCCACCGCAAGGTAACCGGATCCCGATCCCGCTCGCCGATGTGCCGATTCCGGTGCGCGACGCGGTGATCGCCGCCGAGGACCGCAACTTCTACACCAACCCCGGCTACTCGACCAGCGGCTTCCTGCGCGCGGCCCGCGACAACCTGCTCGGCAACGACAACGCCGGCGGCGGCTCGACGATCACCCAGCAGTACGTGAAGAATGCCTTCCTGAGCTCCGAGCGCACCGTCACCCGCAAGATGCGCGAGCTGATCATCGCGGCGAAGATGGCGCGGCAGTGGAGCAAGGACGAGATCCTGGCCGCGTATCTGAACACCATCTACTACGGGCGCGGCGCCTACGGCATCGCCGCGGCGGCCAAGGCCTACTTCGGCAAACCGGTTCCGGAACTGACCCTCGGCGAGGGCGCGGTGCTGGCGGCGGTGATCCGCTCGCCGTCGGTGCTCGATCCGGAAACCCATTTCGACCAGCTGCGGGCCCGCTGGCAGTACGTGCTCGACGGCATGGTCGAGATGAAGGTGCTCGCACCCGGCGACCGGGACGCCACCGAGTTCCCGCAGATCCTGCCGCTGGACGACACCCCCGACGAACCCAACACCCTGGGCCCGGAAGGCCATATCCGCACCCAGGTACTGCGCGAACTGCGCGCCGCCGGCCTGACCGACGCCGATATCAACACCGGCGCACTCCAGATCACCACCACCATCGACGCCGCCGCCCAGCAAGGCGCGGTCGACACCGTGCGCGAACGGCTGTCCTGGCAGCCGCCGGAGCTGCGTGCCGCGGTGGTCTCGATCGATCCGCGCAGCGGGGCGGTGCGCGCCTACTACGGCGGCGAGGACGGCACCGGTTTCGATTTCGCGCAGGCCCCGCTGCAAACCGGTTCCTCGTTCAAGGTTTTCGCCCTCGTCGCCGCCCAGCAGCAGGGCATCCCGCTGACCAGGGCGATCGACAGCTCCCCGATCACCGACCGAGGCACCGAGATCACCAACGACGGCGGCGACTCCTGCGGGCGCTGCCCGCTGACCGAGGCGCTCAAACGCTCACTGAACACCAGCTTCTACCGGCTCACCATGACGATGGCCGACGGCGCGCGCTCGATCGCCGACGCCGCGCACCTGGCCGGTATCCCCGAATACATCCCCGGGCTGGAGGACAAGACGCTCACCGAGGCGGGTGGGCCGCCGCTCAACGGAATCGTGTTGGGCCAGTATCTGGTTCGCGCGATCGACATGGCCTCGGCGTACGCGACACTGGCCGACCACGGGACCTACCGGCCGCCGTACTTCGTGCAGCGGGTCACCACCGGCGACGGTCAGGTGCTGCTGGATCGCGGCGTCGACTACGGGGTCGGCCGGTCGAATGAACCCGAGCAGCGCATCCCCGCCGGCATCGCCGACGCGACCACCCAGGCGATGCTGCCGATCGCCAACTATTCCAACGGGCACGGCCTGGCCGGGGGCCGTCCGTCGGCGGCCAAGACCGGCACCACCCAGCTCGGCGAGAGCGACGACAACAAGGACGCCTGGATGATCGGCTACACGCCGTCGCTGTCGACGGCGGTGTGGATCGGCACCGAGCATCCCCAGCCGTTGCGCACCAGCGGTGGCGGCGCGATCTACGGGTCGGGCCTGCCGTCCGACATCTGGAAACAGGCGATGGACACGGCGCTGGCCGGCACGCCGGTCGAGCAGTTCGAGGTGCCGCCACTGTCGAATCCGGTCGCGCCCGCGCCCTCGCGCAGCGGCGGCGACTACGACATCCTCAACCCGCCGACCACCCGGCGCACACCGGCGCCGCTGATCATCACGCCACCGTCGACCACCCCGCCCGCCGCCGGTCCCGGATTCCCCGATCCGGGCACGACGACCCAGCGTCCGCCCGCACCGGTGATCATCATTCCGCCCGCCCCGCAGCCGTCACAACCAGGGGAATTGTTCCCCGGCCTCGGTGGTGGCGGTGGGCGGTAGATCACGGATTGGCCACCGGGACCCAGCGCCCGAGCGGACATGGCAACATCGTTGGCCAGAGCGCGACCGAGCCCGGCGCGGAACCTGTCGTAGCGATGCGGGAAGATGGATGCGCTCGAGCGACGACGAGACTAGACATAGGGGCTACGCAGGTGGATTTCAATGTCGTTGACCGTCCCGAGACGCTGATCGCGGGCACTGTGCTCCGCAGTCCGGCGCTCGCCGTGGAGGGGCCACGGCGGGCGAAGGTGGTGGAGGCGTGGCGGCATCTGCTGGCCAGGGCGCAGTTACCGGGACCGATCGCGACCGGGTACGTCGACTTCGCGACCGAGATCAACTCGTACCTGACCCACATCGTCGGCTACGAATGCAAGACACTGGCCGATCTCCAGGCCGGTGATGTGCTCGCCCGTATTCCGGCGGGCCGCTACGCCCGTTTCACCGCCAGCGGCGAGAACCGTGGCGACGTGATCGTCGCGCTGTGGCGCCAGATCTGGGACGCCGAAGCCGCCGACGAGTTCGACCGTGCCTACGCCGGCGACTACGAGCAGTACCCCGACGAGCACACCGTCGAGATCTTCGTTTCGCTGACCGGCGAGAAGGGCGGCGCATAGCCATGGCTGTCGATTTCGAGATCGTCACCCTGGAAGACGGGCTGGTCGCGGGTCTCACCGTGCCGCTGGCCGGTCGCGAGGTGACCGCCCGTGACCTGGACCTGGTGAACTTCACCTGGGACCGCTATCTCTCCCGGGAGAAGACGGTCCCCCGCGCGGCCGCCTACATCGGCCAGAACGATCACGCCGTCGCCGTGCTCGGCTACGAGGTCGCAAGCCTCGACGACATCGACGAAGGCGACGTCCTCACCCGCATCCCCGCAGGCCGCTACGCCAAGTTCGTCGTCTCCGACAAGCCCTACGACCTGCTACGCACGGCCTGGGCCCAGGTCGTCAAGGCCGAGAACGCCGGCACCATCACCCGCTCCCACACCGCCGAACTCGAGCGCTACACCGGACCGACCAGCGTAGAGGTCTACGTCTCCCTCGACTGATGCTGTTCCGCTTCTCCGCAATTCTGGCCAGACCCGAGTACCGCGAGATTCGCGTTGGCGGCCGACGGAAAGGGACGGGCTGAGTCAGCCCGTCCCCTGCGAGTTACCCATGTACTCGCGTGATCTGTCGTCGCGTGACTACTCCGCGCCGATGATGAACGCTTCCAGCTGCGTACGCGCGACATCGTCGGCGATCTGCTCCGGCGGCGACTTCATCAGGTAGGCCGAGGCCGGGATGACCGGTCCACCGATGCCACGATCCTTGGCGATCTTGGCGGCGCGCACAGCATCGATGATGATGCCGGCCGAGTTGGGCGAGTCCCACACCTCGAGCTTGTACTCCAGGTTCAGCGGGGCGTCACCGAAGGCGCGGCCCTCGAGGCGGACGTAGGCCCACTTGCGGTCGTCGAGCCACTCCACGTAGTCCGAGGGACCGATGTGGACGTTGCGGTCGTGCACCTTGCCGGCGAGCGAACCGGTGAGGTTCGAGGTGACAGCCTGGGTCTTGGAGACCTTCTTCGACTCCAGACGCTCCCGCTCGAGCATGTTCTTGAAGTCCATGTTGCCGCCGACATTGAGCTGGTAGGTGCGGTCGAGCACCACGCCGCGGTCCTCGAACAGCTTGGCCATCACGCGGTGGGTGATGGTCGCGCCGACCTGGGACTTGATGTCGTCACCGACGATCGGGACACCGGCGTCGACGAACTTCTGCGCCCAGACCGGGTCGGAGGCGATGAAGACCGGCAGCGCGTTGACGAAGGCGACGTTCGCGTCGATGGCGCACTGCGCGTAGAACTTGTCGGCCTCTTCGGAGCCCACGGGCAGGTAGGAGACCAGGACGTCGACCTGGGCATCCTTCAGCGCCTTGACGACGTCGACGGCCGGGGCCTCGGACTGCTCGATGGTCTGCGCGTAGTACTTGCCGATGCCGTCGAGGGTCGGGCCACGCAGCACCGTCACGTCGGTGGGCGGCACATCGGAGATCTTGATGGTGTTGTTCTCGCTGGCGAAGATGGCCTCGGCCAGGTCGAAACCGACCTTCTTGGCGTCGACGTCGAACGCGGCAACGAACTTCACGTCCTTGACGTGATAGGGACCGAACTTGACGTGCATGAGGCCGGGAACGGTCGAGTTCTCGTCGGCATCCTTGTAGTACTGCACGCCCTGCACCAGCGACGACGCGCAGTTGCCCACACCGACGATCGCGACGCGAACTTCGCCGGACCCAACCTTGTTGACATCACTCATGGCCGCTCTTTCCCTCTTTCTGTGGTGCCGCCTTCGTCGATTGCTCCGCCGCAATCAACTCGTTGAGCCAGCGCACTTCGCGCTCGCTTGATTCCAATCCGAGCTGGTGGAGCTGGCTCGTGTAGCGATCCAGCGAGCCGGAAGCCCGTTTGATCGCCTCGCGCAGTCCCTCTCGGCGCTCCTCGACCTGACGCCGCCTGCCCTCCAGAATCCGCATCCTTGCCTCGGCAGGAGTGCGGCTGAAGAAGGCGAGGTGAACGCCGAAACCGTCATCGGTGTAGTTCTGCGGACCGGTGTCGGCGAGGAGTTCGTTGAACCGTTCCCGCCCGACCGGCGTCAGCCGGTAGACGCGGCGCGCACGGCGCGCGGTCGCGCCCTCCGGAATCTCCTCGGCGATCAACCCGTCGGTCTGCATCCTGCGCAGCGTCGGGTAGAGCGAACCGTAGGAGAAGGCCCGGAACGCTCCGAGCAGGCCCGTCAACCGCTTGCGCAGCTCGTAACCGTGCATGGGCGCGTCGAGGAGCAGGCCGAGAATCGCCAATTCGAGCACTGCCGACCTCACTCCCTGACTATGTCGACCCGACAGGCCGAACGGACCTAACCGATGGATGCGACTTCCAACTATATCGGCCCGATACATCTGGGCAAAGCTGAATGACGCACATCACTGCGTATGCGCTGGTGAGATACCCGGTCGGGGTCTAGGCGGGGTACACGGCGGATACTTCGCCGTTGAGGCGGATCTGTAGATATCCGATCTGCTCGGCTTCGTTTTTGACGTAGATCGAGAGCAAGGGCTCGCTGTACTTGTCGGCGCCGGGTGGGTACTCGATCGTCACGTGCCAGACCTGGCCGTCCGGTAGCCGGGTGGTTTGGGGGGCGCCGGCGATCAGGCGGGCGTAGCGGGGGAGGTCGAGGGTGGCCAGGTCGAAGGATCTGGTGTCGGGGGTGCGGCGGGCCGGTGCGCTCGCTTGTTCGAATTCGCCGGTGTAGCGGGTGGTTTCCTGCTTGCCTGGCTGCCCGGAACGGGCGATCTCGGCGCGATCGGGGAACACGCTCAGTTCGTCGGCCTCGGTGGTGCCGAACTCGGTGCGGTAGTCGGTGATGAGCTGGGCGAGTCCGTTGCCGGTGGTCAGGTCGGGTAGTGGTGGGGCGGGGGTCGGCGAGCGGCCGAGCAGGCCGGCGCCCGCGCCGAGCAGACCGGCGAGGACTACGGCGCCGACCGGGATCCACCAGCGACGGGGTGCGCGCGGCAGCCCCCGTGCGATCGGGGTGGCGGCCAGGCCACCGGGGATCTGCAAGTCGTCGACCAGCCGGTCGAGGGCGCCGAAGGTCCCGGCCCGCATGGCGGTCGCGGTGCGGCTGTCGTGCTCGGCGGTGCTGAGCTGGCCGTCGGCCAGGGCGGCGTCGAGCAGGGCGCACACATCGGCGCGGTCGGTGTCACGGGCCCGCAGGTTCTTCGCGGGAGCCGAGGTTTTCATCGCGGGGGTCATCCTTCGTACGGGTAGGTCTTCAGCAGTTCACCCGACAGCGCGATCACCAGGTGCCCGGATTGGTCGACCTCGTTGCCGACGAAGATCGTGATGGCGGGGCCGTCGCTCCAGCTGTCGTTCGCGATCCGGAAGTGGGTGACCGCGCCGTCCGGTACGGCGGTCATGGCCGCCGCGTTCGTCAGGGCGGCGCCGAGGGCGTCGGTGTTCACCTGGGCCAGGTCGATGTCGACGGCGTCGCGTTCGCGAGTGCTGATCTGGGTGCTCGCGCGGGCAAATCCACCCTGGTAGCGGTAGTCGGCGGTCCAGCTGGGATTGTCCGGCGCGCGCCGGACGACCGAGGCCTGATCCGCGTGCAGGACGGCCTCGTCGACGACAGTGTCGCCGAACTGGACGCGGTAGTCGTCGAGGAAGTACGTGAAGCCGGCCAGGGTGGTGAGCGTCGGGGTCTGGATCACCAGCGGGGGCGCCGCGTCGTAGTCGACCGTCTCGGCGGGGGCGGGCGCGGGGGCGGGCTCCGTGCGCACCGTCCACACGAAAGCGCTGATCCCGACCAGCAGCACGGCGGCGCCGGTTGCGATACGGAAAGTGTTGCGCGCCTTGGGTTTCACCGGTGCGGGCGGTCGCTGCTGCAAGTCGGCGACCAGGGTGGACAGTTCGCCGAGAGTGCGTGCCGCCGAAGCTGATTCGGTGTAGGCCGTGTGTTCGTCGGCATCGAGCTGGCCGTCGGCGCGGGCGGCGTCCAGGGCCGCGGTGATCCGGGTGCGATCGGCGTCGCGGGCCCTGGTCCGCGCGGGGTACGCACCGGAGTTCCGGCGCCCGAAACGCTTCCGTTCGACAGTGCCCTGACCACCGAGAACCGCGGGTGATTGCAGGTCGGCGGTCAATTGTTCGAGTTCACCCAATGTGCGCGCGGTTCCGGCGCGGGCCGCCCGGTCGTGGTACTCGCCGGCGCTGAGCTGGCCTTCGGCATAGACCGCGTCAAGCACGGTCGACACCTGTGCGCGATCGATATCACGCGCCCTCGTCACAGAATCGGCGGCCCTGCCCGCCTGCCCGGAATCACCCATTGCCCTGGCATCCCTCACCTGCGAAAACCTCCGTGCGCTCCCCGGTAACGGGAGTGTACGACGAGCGGGGAGATGACGCGGTGCCCACGACGGCGGGATTCAAACCCAGCTACTCTGGTGATCGTGCGAATTCAGCGGCAGGTGGTCGACTACGCGCTCCGGCGCCGGTCGCTGCTGGCCGACGTCTATGCGGGCCGGGTGGGTGTCGCCGAGGTGTGCGATGCGAATCCGTATCTGCTCCGTGCCGCCAAGTTCCATGGCCGGGGTAGTGAGGTCACCTGCCCGATCTGCCGGAAAGAGCAGCTGACCTTGGTTTCCTGGGTGTTCGGTGACGGGCTCGGCCAGGCGGCCGGGTCGGCTCGGACCCCGGAGGAACTGATCAGGATGGCGGAGTCGAGCGAGGAGTTCTCGGTGCATGTCGTCGAGGTGTGCCGCTCGTGCAGCTGGAACCACCTGGTGCAGTCGTATGTGCTGGGATCGGCGCCCGCGCCGGCCCGGCGGCGGACGAGTTCGCGAGCGGGGCGGCGCTCTGCCGCCGAGTGATCACCCCGTGATGCACTGCTGTTCAGGGTGCAAGGTATCCGCGCCGGTGCTCCGGCGCGGATGTCGTGTGCCGGTTGAACCTTACAAGTTATGGAGATCTGGTCAGTGAGTTCGCCCTACGAGCCCTCCCCCTTCGGCGATGATCCGCACGGCGGCCGTCCGGCACGGGGCCCGCAGCCAGGTCTTCCTCCCCAGTCGGGTCAGCCGCCGCGGCGCCCGATGCCGCCCAACGGGCCGCGTCAGGGCGGCCAGGGTCCCGCGCCCCAGGGTGGGCGTGGCCCGGCGCCCGGTGGACGAGGTCCGCAGGGCGGTCCGCCGCCGAACCGGCAGGGCCCGCCGCCCGGTGGTCAGCCGCCGCGGCGCCAGGGTCCGCCCCCACCGCGGCTCAACGGCCCGCAAGGCAACCCCACCCAGCGCGCGGGCGGCCCGGCGAGCGGCCCCACCCAGCGCGTCAACGGGCCCGCGAGCGGCCCGACCCAGCGCGTGGGTGGCCAGCCGGGCGACCCCACGCAGCGCGTCGGTGGCCAGGGTCCGCGGCCCGGCCAGGGCAGGCCGGCTCAGCCGGGCCGTGCCGGTGGCGTGCCCGCCGCAGGCGCCACCCAGAAACTACCGCGTCCCGGCACCCCGGACGAACCGACGGTGCGCGCCGGCCAGACCGGTGCCGGCCGAACCGTCCGCGCCGACGATGTGAACCGCACCACTCGAATGGGCACCGCCGCCGCGTCCGCGCGCCCCGGCGCCGGACGCCGTCCCGGCGGCCCCACCACAGGTGAACGCCGGGCCACCGCCGCGGGCGGAACACCGCCGCCGGCCGGTCCGGGCCGCCGCCGCGCTGGTAGCGGGGGCGACGACGGCTCCGGTAGTGATGGAGCGGTGACCAAACGGAAGATGCCGTGGCGGGCCGTACGCCGGACCCTCTATGTCCTGATGGCGCTGGCCATCGTCGTGCCAAGCGCGGTGTTCCTGGTCGCCTACACGGCGGTGTCGGTCCCCAAGCCGGGCGATCTGGAGACCAACCAGGTCGCGATGATCTACGCCGCCGACGGCACCACCGAGATCAGCAAGGTGGTGCCCCCGCAGGGCAACCGCACCGAGGTCTCGATCGATCAGATCCCGCCGCACGTGCGCAATGCCGTGATCGCCGCCGAGGACCGCGACTTCTACACCAACCCGGGCTTCTCGGTGTCGGGCTTCGCCCGCGCCGCCCGCGACAACATCCTCGGCAAGGAAAGCGCCGGTGGTGGCTCCACGATCACCCAGCAGTACGTGAAGAACGCGCTGGTCGGTGACGAGCGGTCGCTGACCCGAAAGATGCACGAGCTGGTCATCTCGGCCAAGATGGCCCGCCAGTGGAGCAAGGAAGACATCCTCGCCGCCTACCTGAACACCATCTACTTCGGCCGTGGCGCGTACGGCATCGATGCCGCGGCGAAGGCCTACTTCGGCAAGCCGGTGCAGGAGCTGACCGTGGCCGAGGGCGCCGTGCTGGCCGCGACCATCCAGCTGCCCTCGCTGCTGGACCCGGAGAAGAACCCCGACGGCGCCAAGGCGCGCTGGAACTACGTGCTCGACGGCATGGTCAGCGGCAACAACCTGGCCGCGGCCGAGCGCACCGCGATGCAGTACCCGCAGGTGGTCTCCCTGGCCTCGCTCAACGAGGGCGACGCGGACGAGGGTCCCGGCGGTCTGATCAAGAGCCGGGTGCTCGAGGAACTGTCCTCGGCGGGCATCAGCGAGCAGCAGCTCAACACCGAGGGCTTGCAGATCACCACCACCATCGACCCGAAGGCGCAGGAGGCGGCGGTCAGCGCCGCGCAGGACAACCTCGAGGGCGAGCCGGAGAACCTGCGGACCGCGGTGGTCTCGATCGACCCGCACAGCGGCGCGGTGCGGGCCTACTACGGCGGCGAGGACGGCCAGGGCTTCGACTTCGCCAACGCCGGACTGCCGACCGGCTCCTCGTTCAAGGTGATCGGCCTGGCCGCCAACCTCGAACTGGGCATTCCGCTCTCGCAGCTCTACGACAGCTCGCCGATCACCGTCAACGGCATCGAGATCGGCAATGTCGAGGGCGAGTCGTGTGGCATGTGCACCATCGCCGAGGCGCTCAAGCGCTCGCTGAACACCAGCTTCTATCGCATGCAGCTGGATATGCAGAACGGCCCGCAGAAGATCCGCGAGATGGCCTACAAGCTCGGCATCCCCGAGGAACTGCCCGGTATCGGCGAGACGCTGACCGAGCCCAACGGCGCCGGTCCCAACAACGGCATCGTGCTCGGCCAGTACCAGACCCGCCCGCTCGACATGGCCTCCGCCTACGCCACCCTGGCCGCCTCCGGCATGTATCACGCGCCGCATTTCGTGCAGCGGGTGGTGACCGCCGACGGCCAGGTGCTGCTGGACCGCGGCGAACCTGCCGGTGAGCAGCGGGTGAGCGCGGCCGTGGCCGACAACGTCACCGCGGCCATGAAGCCGATCGCGGCGTACTCGCGCAACCACAATCTCGCCGGCGGCCGCGAATCCGCGTCCAAGACCGGCACCCACCAGCTCGGCGACACCGGCGCCAACCGCGACGCCTGGATGGTCGGCTACACCCCGTCGCTGTCGACCGCGGTCTGGGTCGGCACCGAGCAGGGCGATCCGCTGCGCAACTACGGCGGCGGCAGCATCTACGGTTCGGGTCTGCCGTCCGACATCTGGAAGGACACGATGGACGGCGCGCTGTCGGGCACGACGAACGAGTCGTTCCCCAAGCCCGCCCCGATCAAGGGCCAGGCCGGCGTGCCGGAGTGGTCGGCGCCCTACACCGCGCCATCGACCACCGCGCCGACCTTCGCCCCGCCGGTGATCGTGCCCTCCGAGGTGGAGATCTTCCCCGGCGTCCGGATCCCGGTGCCCGGTGTCCAGCAGCAGCCCTCGCAGCCGCAGCAGCAGCAGGCGCCGGAACCCGACGCCGGCCCGCTGCCGGGTCAGCCGGTGGCACCCGCCGACGGCTCGCCCGCCACCACCGGCGCGAACCCGACCACCCGGCCTGGTGCGGGCGGCGGAAACGACGACGAGAGCAGCGGGGCGGGAACCACACCGACTCGTTCGCGATAGTCACCGGTAGCCTCGAATGTCGTGACCGATCAGCAACTCACGGACCAGCCGGCGTCGAACGGTAACCGGCCGGGCCGTGAGGTGGGGTATGTCGCGCCCGCTCAGCTCGCGCCGGACCTGCGCTCGGTCGACGCGCGCGACCGGCCGAGCCGCAACGATTCGCTGACCGCGCAGCTGTCGACAGTGGTCGGCGGCCCGGTCGGCGATCACGCGCTGATCGGGCGGGTGCGGTTCTGGACGCCGCTGCGGGTGATGTTCGCCTTCACCGTGCTGTTCCTGGCGTTCGGCTGGTTCGCCAAGGCCGGCTGCATCCAGCAGACCAGCGACGGCGCGGGCGGTCTGATGCTCGACTGGACCGACGGCCGCCAGTACGTGGCCATGTGCTACTCGGACACGGTGCCGCTCTACGGCGCCGAACGTCTCAACGAGGGCGCGTTCCCGTACAAGAAGCACTGGACCGAGAAGACGCCCGATGGCGGCACCGAGACCAGATACATGGAGTACCCGGTACTTTCGGGCCTCTACCAGTACGCGGCCATGCAGATCGGCAATGTCTGGGATCACCTGCCGGTGCCCGGCGCGCTGTCGGTGGTCGTGTATTTCAATGTGGTCGCGCTCGGGCTGTCGGTGGGCTGGCTGATCACGGTGTGGGCGTCCTCGCGACTAGCCGGGCGCCGGGTCTGGGATGCCGCGCTGATCGCGGTGTCGCCGTTGGTGATCGTGCACGCGTTCACCAATTTCGACGCCCTGGCAACGGCTTTCGCGGCCACCGGCCTGCTGGCCTGGGCCCGGCGCAAACCGGTATTGGCCGGCATCCTGCTCGGCCTCGGCGGTGCGGCCAAGCTGTATCCGCTGCTGCTGCTCGGCCCGATCGTGGTGCTGTGCCTGCGCACCGATCCGATGCAGCGCGTGCCCGCGGCGCGTGCCGGACTGCGGTTGCGCGATATCGACAGCATCGACGGGGTGCGCACCTACCTCCGGGAAGCACCCGCTCGCACACATCTTTTCGCCCTGCGCCCGCTCGGCGCGGCCACGCTGACCGTCTGCGCCGCCGCAGGCACCTGGATCGCGGTGAACCTGCCGATCGCGGTGCTGTACCCGGAGGGCTGGCGGGAGTTCTTCCGCCTCAACACCACCCGGCACGCCGACCCGGATTCGATCTACAACGTGATCGCCTCGTTCACCGGCTGGGGCGGTTTCGACGGGCAGCTCGACCACGGGCAGCCGCCGACGATCCTCAACACCGTCTCGCTGCTGCTGTTCGCCCTCGCCTGCGCGGGCATCGCCTATCTCGCGCTCACCGCCGCCCGCCGCCCCCGGCTGGCGCAGCTGGCCTTCCTGGTGGTGGCCGCGTTCCTGCTGACGAACAAGGTGTGGAGCCCGCAGTACTCGCTGTGGCTGGTCCCGCTGGCGGTACTCGCGCTACCGCACCGCCGCATCCTGCTGGCCTGGATGACCATCGACGCGCTGGTCTGGGTGCCCCGGATGTTCTACTACCTCGGCGAGGACGCCAAGGGCCTGCCCGAACAGTGGTTCACCGGCACCGTCGTGCTGCGCGACCTCGCGGTCCTCGGCCTGTGCGCGCTGATCGTGCACCAGATCCTGCAACCGGGCGACGACCTGGTCCGCCGCGATTTCGTCGACGACCCGGCCGGCGGCATCCTCGACCGCGCCCCCGACCCACTACTGGCCTGGTTGCCGGAATTCCTCCGGCCCAGGCACGCCTGCACCGGTTCTCGGCCCGCCTCGATTCTGGACTGACCAGAGGGTGCGACGAAGGAGTGCCCGGCGGGACGCTCCCTACAACCGCAGGTAGCGGGCCTGGAGTTCGGGCTCGGCGGGGAGCATGTCGAGGTCGAGTTCCCAGGCGTTGCCCGTCCACGGGTCGAACAGGGGGGTGCCGGGAATGGTCGGCAGGTGCCGGCAGGACTGGGACAGCAGCGCCAGCGGGCCGTCGGCGAATTCGCTGCCGCTGCCGACGATGACCATCGACAGGCCGATCAGGTCGCCGCGCACCATCAGCTGACCCAGGTGCACCACATCGCTGGCCTGATAGCCGTGCGGGAAGTCCGCGGCTACCAGGATCCGGTGTTCCGAGGGCGGCACGGCTTGTCCACTGTGGTAAGCGATTTCAGCGAGTTCGGCCGCGTGCGCGAGTTCGCCGAGGCGGGTGGCGATCTCACCGTGGTCGCTGATCACCGGACCGGCCAGCAGCGGCGCCAGCGGTGCGGCCAGACCACGCAGACCACCGGACAGGTCGATCATGTCGACCCGGATCGGCTTGTCCGGCAACGCCGCGACCAGCCGCGCCAGCAGCGCGCCGACCACCCGGGACGCGGCGGCGCTGGATTCGGTGTCGACCCACAGCGGCCGATTCAGCGGCACCGGAACGCAATACGGTACGCGCAACGCACCGCGGTCGAGCGCGTAGAGCTCGCCGAGCCGGATGCCGTCGCTGCGCTGCGCCTTCGTCGTCCAGGCCGGGGCCAGCCAGGAGGCGAGGGCGGCGGGCATGACGGCGTCGGCCTCGGCGATCTCGTGCCCGAGCTGGTCGCTGTCGCGGCGATGATCGGCGTCGGCGATGCCGACCAGTTCGTCGTGCCTGCGCTGGGCGGCGGCGCGCGCGGTGTCGGCGGCGGGGGTGTTGCGGGTCGCCGGATTCGACACCGCCTCCGACATTTCCTGGTCGAGGCGTTTGGCGGCGTAATCACGGGCCGAGAGCAGCGCGGCCGCCGAGCGGGCCGCGTCCTCGAAGATCATCCACATCCGTTGCAGGCCGTGTTCGACCTCGAGCGGAGCGCCCGCCGCCGGGGTGACCGGGCGGGGCGCGGTCTGGGTCGGTGCGGTGGCCTGGGGCGGGACCGGCGCCGGCGCGGTGGCGGGCACACCGTGGGCGGTGAGCAGCTGGACCGCGCCCCCGTCGTAGCCCTGGCCGAGTGCGCGCAGCTTCCAGCCCCCGCCGCGCCGGTACACCTCGAGGCAGAGCATCGCGCTCTCCCCCGAGGTCGGCGTGATCTCGAAACTGGCTGCGGCACTGCCGTTCTCGTCCAGTGTCGCGGTGACACCGCCGAGCACGTGCCCGGCGGTGACGAACAGCAGCACGGCATGCGCGTCGGCTCTGACCTGCGAGAGCGTCAGGTCCAGCGCGCCACCGGCGAACGCGACACCGGGTGCGGTCGGCCGCGTCGTGCTCACGTGGTCGAGTTCGTCGCGCACCCGCAGATCCTCGCCGACCACCAGGGCCCCGAGGTCGACGGTGCCGGTGGTCCGCGCGGTGAAGCGCACAGTATCGGCGGTCAGCGCGATGTTCTGCCCCGCCCTCAGTTCGATCACGTTGTCTGCCCGCTCTGTTGTACTAGACCCCGCCGAGGAAACGACCGAGCTGCGGTACCGCTTCACCGGGATGCTTGGCCTGGAATCCCTCGCCCAGCGCCTGCATCTTCCAGTCCCCACCGACCCGGTACACCTTGGCCATCGCCATCCCGGTGAACGGCATCCCGCCCGCGAGAGTGTAGCGGGCCAGCTCGCCGTTGTTGGCGCCGTCGATCAGGCGGCAGAACGCGTTCTGGACCTGCTCGAAGGTGTGGCCCTTGTAGGAGGTGACGATGAACAGCAGGGTGGAGATGTGCGCGGGGATCCTGGTCAGGTCGACCAGGATCATCTCGTCGTCACCCTCGCCCTCGCCGGTCAGGTTGTCGCCCTGGTGGCGCACCGAACCGTCCTTGGACGAGAGCTGACCGTAGTAGGCCACGTCGACGAGGTTGTTGTCGGCGAACAGGCAGACCGAGGCGTCGAGATCGATGTCGACGGTGCGGTTGCCGAACATGCCACGGGTCTGCACCGGGTCCCAGCCGAGGCCCATCTTGACGAAGGTCAGCGCGGCGCCGCCTTCCTTGCGCAAGGTGACCCGCTGGCCCTTCTGCAGGCTGACCGGCCCGTTCTTGCTCAGGCTGATCTCCCCGGCCGGCTGCTGCGGCGGCGGGGCGGCCTGCGTGGGCGGCGGGTAACCCTGTCCGGGCGGCGGCGGGTACCCGCCGGCGGGCGGCTGCTGCGGCGCTGGCGGCGGCGGGTAGCCGCCACCGGGCGGCGCGTAGGCGGGCGCGGCCTGCTGCGGGTAACTCGGCGCCGACTGCGCCGGGTAGGCGGGCGGCGGCGGAGGCGGCGGGGCGACCGGCTGTGCTGCGGCGGCCGGTGCGGGCGAATCATCCACCTGCACACCGTGATCGGTGACCAGCGCGGCGAAGCCACCGGCATAGCCCTGACCGACCGCGCGCACCTTCCAGGAGCCCTGACGGCGGTACAGCTCGAGCGCGATCACGATCGATTCGGCATTGAGCCCCTCGATGCGGTACTCGAACAGCTGGTTACCGGCGGCGTCGGAGACGATCGCCGTCGGCGGCGCGGAGCGGCCGAAATTGCTGGTCGCGTCGTCGAGGGTGATGACGGCCCGGATCTGATCGATCTCGGCGGGCACCGAGGGCAGCGAAACGGCCAGGGAGGCGGGCTGGCCCGCCGGCCCCGGGCGCAGATCGACGCCGGGCCCGCTCGGCTGGTTGTAGAAGACGAAATCTGCGTCGGTCCTGACCTTGCCCTGCTCGGTCACGAGGAGTGCGGACAGATCGGCCGGTGCCGTGAGCTGGAGCGAGATCACGACGTCACTGACGGCCAGTGGTCCGTTCTGGCCCTTGGCGAGTGTTGCGGACAAGTTCGACCCTTCGCTTGTCGTTATTGCTTGCCGGTGTCTCCAGCCACTCTACGAGAAAGCGGCCGACGGCGTTCGCGCTCTGCTGCCGGCAGCAGGTTCAGCCGGGATCGGTTAGGGTGGCCTCGCAGCAGCGACGAAGGGGCATCGGGGCCGGTCATGGCACAATTGTTCGAACAATCGAAGAAGGTGATCGAGGCGCATCTCGCGGGGACGAGCATCCGCGCGATCGCCGGCTCGATGGTGGCCTACGAAGGCAATGTGCAGTTCAAATCGGCCGGCTTCGGCGGCGGCGACGGCGTGCTCGCCGGGCTCAAGCGCCGCGCCACCGGCGAGAAGCTGTCGCTGATGGAGTGCTCCGGCAACGGCCGGGTGTTCTTCGCGGTCAACGGCCAGAACGTCACCGTGGTGAACCTGAACAACGAGACATTGCAGGTCGAGTCGCAGCAGTTGCTCGCCTTCGCGGGCAATCTGCGCACCGATGTGCGCTTCGCCGGGGTCGGCGGAATGTCTTCGGGCAGTGGCCTGTTCACCACCACGGTGACCGGTCAGGGCCAGGTGGCGCTGTTGTCGGCCGGTGGACCGCTGATCCACCTCGAGGTGTCGCCGCAGTACCCGCTGATCGTCGATCCGGACGCGTTCGTCGCCGCGCGCGGCAACCTCAATCAATCCTTCGTCACCGATGTGTCCTGGCGGACGGTGGTCGGCCAGGACGCGGGCGAGGCGTTCTCACTGCGGTGGGACGGCCAGGGTGTCGTGCTGATCCAGCCGGCGGAACGGTAGGCGAGCGATGTTCGAGAAGGTCAACGGCAAAGTCGTCAAGGTCGACGTCGGGCAGGCGGGCGGCGTGGTCGCGCGGACCGGCGCGATGCTGTTCTACACCGGTCAGGTCGCGTTCGCGCCGCACCAGATCCCGGGCGCCGGCCCGAGCACGGGCGGCGGCGGGCTGATGCGGATGGCCGGGTCGATGATGGCCGGCGAGCACGAGCGCACCATGCTCGCCAGCGGAAACGGCGTGGTCCATTACGGATTCGCCGGGCTGGAGGTGCACGTGGTGCAGATGCAGCCCGGCGCGGTGCTGCGCGCCGAGGCCTCGCGACTGCTGGCCAACTCGGCCGGATTGCAGTCCTCGGTGGTGTCGGTGGCCAGCTCCGGTGGGGGCGGTGGCGGTGGCGGCCTGATGGGCGCGTTGCGTGGCGCGGCCGCCGGTGTCGCGACCGGGCAGGGCATGTTCACCACCCAGCTCAGCGGCCACGGCGCCGCGGTACTGCTCGCGCACGGCGGTTTCCTGGAACTGCAGGTGGGCGGGCCGAATCCGGTGGTGGTCGACCCGCAGGCGTTCGTCGCCGCGTACGGCAATGTGCAGACCGAACTCAAGGCCGCGATGAGCTGGCGCGACGCGGTGGGCCGCGGCGCGGGCGAGGCGATGCAATTGCATTGCCACGGACAGGGTGTGGTGTACGTGCAGGCCTCCGAAGAGAAGTTGTGAACCGATGAGCGAAATCCTGTCCCCGATGAATCTCGGTGCCAGCGACAATATTCCGGGCAACGACTACGCCTACTGCATCGACCTGACCGCGCCCTGGTTCATGCGCAAGGGCGCGATGATCGCCTACTACGGGCAGATCCAGTTCCAGATGCTCACCCACGGCCTGCAAGGCGGCCTCGTGCACATGGTGAGCAGTCAGTTCTCCGCGCCGCTGTTCACCGGCGACTACGTGGTGGCCGAGGGGCACGGCAAGCTGATCATCGGCGACCGCGGCTACGACATCAATTCCTTCGACCTCGAAGAAGGCAACCTCACCATCCGCGCCGCCAACCTGCTCGCCTTCGAGCCCGGCCTGGCGCTCAAGCAGTCGATCGTGCCCGGTTTCCTCACCCTGATCGGCACCGGCAAGTTCCTGGCCTCGTCCAACGGCCCGGTGATCTTCGCCGAACCGCCGCTGCGAGTCGACCCCGAGTCGCTGGTCGGCTGGGCCGACTGCCCGTCCCCGAGCCACCATTACGACCAGGGCTGGATCACCAGTTTCCTGGCGGCGGGCGCGGCCAGGATGGGCGCCAACTCCGGTGAGGAACGCCAGTTCGACTTCACCGGCGCGGGCACCGTGCTGATCCAGTCGACCGAGAAGGTGATGAGCGACAACGCGCTGGTCCGCACGATCGAGGGCCAGTTGCAGAGCGGGATCAGCGTGGGTGGGTTGCAGCGCATCCACGGCCTGATCACCCAGCAGTTGGCTGGTCAGCAGGGCAACTACTGATCGGACGGGCTGTCGTCAGGCCGGATCCGCGACCACCGGCACGGTACTGTCCGCCTTGGCGTGGAACCAGTCCAGGATTTCGGCGCCGGCCAGAATCCCGGTGGTCTCGGTGACGGTCAGCGCGGGCGCGGTGAAGTTCAGGTCCTCGAGTTCACCGTGCCGGGGACGGATGGCGGCGTCGGCGACCCGCAGCATCGGTGCGTCCAGTGCACCGTCGCCCGCGGTGAACAGCGGTGCGTCACCGGACAATTCGCCGGACTCGCGCAGCCTGCGGCGCACCTCGGCGACGGCCAGGCTCTTGCAGACCGCGTCGGGCATGGTGTAGATCTTGCGGCCCTGCTGCGAAGCCGACCAGCCGTGCGCGCGGCACCAGGTGTCCCATTCGGCCAGGAAGCCGGCGGGCACGGCGTCGATGCGCACCACCAGATAGCAGAACAGTTCGTCGGCCTCGCGGTACTTGGTGACCCAGGAATCGTCGATGCGCGAACGTAATTCGGCGCCCACCTCGGCCAGCGTGGCGCCGGAAGCGCGCACCTGGTCGTCGATGTCGCTCCGCCAGGTCGGGTCGGGCACACCGTCGACGAGGATGTTGCCACCGTTGCTGGTGATCGCGTACCGCCAGGGCGCGCCCGGCAGGGTGATCCGCTGGAATTGTTCGATGGTGCGGGTGGTCGTCGGGACCACCGGCGCGGTGACGGCCAGTGCGCGCAGGCTGGCCACCGCGGTGGTGGTCATGTACGACAGCGGCTCGCCCTCGTAGTACTCGACGCATTCCTTCTCGACCGCCTCCGCGCCGCCGAAGGCGTTGCGCGAGAAGATCATCGTGCGATCCAGATCGGTGGCGAACAGAACCGAAGCGGTCACCGGGGTAACTCCTTGATCAGGCCCATGCAGGAGTAGGCCAGGTCGGGTACCACTTCCACCGGGACATTGCGCGCGGCGGCGAGCAGGCGGATGTGGGCATGCTCGGGCGCATCCGCGTCACGAACCAGCACCCGCCACGGTACGCGGCGCAACAGCACCCGGGTCGTCTCGCCGACGCCCGGCTTGACGTAATTGACTGTGCTGATGCCGTATTCGGCGCGTGCCCGTTCCACCGAGGCCCAGCCCGACCAGTCCGGCGTGCGGTCGGAATCGCGGATCGCGGCGACGGCGGCGGGCACCTGATCGCGGATGGTCGCGAAGGCGGCGCTTACCGCGTCCAGCAGCTGATTCGAGACATCGGCCTGCGCCAGTTCGCGATAGAACTTGGCGCCGTGGAATTCGCCAGGGCCGATCAGGGTGTCGTTGAGGACGGTGCGCGAAACCAGCCCGGAGACTGTCGAATTCAGGCAGGCCGAGGCGATGAGGAAATCATCGCGGGTGCCGAAGGTACGCACGCAGTTGCCCGGGTCGGCGAGCACGGCCAGTTCGTCATCGAACCGGGCGCCACCGGCCGCGTGGTAGGCGTCGAGTGCCTCGGTGAGTTCGCGGGTGATCGCGCCCTTGCCGGTCCAACCGTCGACGAACACGACCGAGGCCGGATCATGGTGGTGGGCCAGGTAATCCAGCGCCACCGCGTCGATTCCGCGCGCCCGCACGATCGACACCGCGTAGTGCGGCACCGTCAGTCCCCTGGTCGCCAGCCACCGCCGCATGAGCACCCCGACCGGCGTGCCCGCCCTGGCCAGCGAAACCAGCACGATGTCCTCGCCCCGCTCGGCGACAACGAGCTCGGCGAGGGTCGCCACCGCCAGCGCCAACCGCTCGGCACTGTCGGCCAGCACTCGCTCGAACAGCTCCCGGTACTCGGCATCGGGCTGATACTCCACCGGCAACGACTCGGCGTAATGCGCGACCCCGGCCTGAATCCGCCGCTCCCGTTCCGCGATATCGGCTTCCAGATCCGCCTCGGACAGATCCTTGAGCAGCCACGAAACCTCCTCGGCCGCATACGAACCGAACTCGGGCCCGTGCAGCGCGGGCGGATACGCACCTTCAGCACCCCGCGCCGTGGCCGCCCGCGCACCATCCTGCCCATCGGACAGGCCGATCGGCTGGGCGCCCACAGCAGCAGTGCGGGCCGTGTGCAGGGCGCGGGGGTCTGCGCCGGGGAGGACGGCGGTCAGGACGTCGGCGCCGGAGGCGGTGAGGACGTCGACGAGACCGCCGGGGGCGACGAGTTCGGGGGTGTCGGCGGGTGGGTCGAGGACGACCAGCAGGAGTGGGGCGGTGTCGCTACCGGGCCACTGGGCGTTGTAGACGTAGCGGGCGGCGGTGGGGTCCGGTTCGGGGGCGGTGAAGCGGAAGCCACGGCGCAGGGGGTAGCCGGGTTCGTCGAGGACGTGAGCCGGTGAGCGCGTTGTGGTCTGGAAGCGGGTGGGGGTGCCCGCAGTGGCGAGTTCGGCGGCCAGGCGCAGCGGGAGGTACATGAGTTCCTCGTGGCCGAGCACGATCACGGGGCGGCCGGGGAATTCGGTGTCCAGGCGGGTACTGAGTTCGGCGGTGGCCGATTTCAGGGCGAGATCGAAAGCGTCGGTGTCGGCGCGCAGGAAGCCGTGCCTGCCGCCTTCCGGGACGTCGGCGGGCCAGGACAGGTCGATCCGGCCGTGCGAACCACGCTGCGCCGCCGTCGGATTGAGCTGCGGTTCGGGCAGCGCGGTGACGGTGTCGATCAGGCCGTCGGGCAGTTGGGTGCGGCCCGCGGCCAGGCAGACGGTGTCGATGCGGGCGCCGAGTTCAGCGGCCGCGGCTTCGAACTTGGCGCGATCGGCGGGGGTGCGCATGTCGACCAGGGAGGCGAGCACATAGTGCGCACGCGGGGCGAAGGCGTGCAGGGCGCGCACCGCGTCGATGGCGGTGTCACCGGTGGAGATCTCGTCGTCGACCAGCACCAGCGGCTGGTCGTTGGCGAAGATGCCCGCGGGTTCGGGCTGGAGCAGATGTGAGGTGGCGTGCGAGTGCCCCTCCTCGAAACCGGTCAGCGTGGTGGTGCGCGGCTCGTGCCTGCGGGTCGAATGCAGGTAGCAGACAGCATCCAGCCGCGCGGCCACACAGTGCCCCAAACCCGTTGCGGTCTCGGCAAACCCGAGTACAACCGGTTCCAGGTCACCCAGCTGCTCCCGCACCAGATCACCCAGCCGCTCCCCCGCACCGATCACCACCCGCGGATCGGTCGGCAGATGCTTACCCAGCACCGTCGACACCAGCAGATGCGCCCGCCGCGGATTACGCCGCAACCCCGGCACCACCAGCGCCGAGATCGTCAGCTCATCCGGCAACCCGTCACTCCCCGGTGCGACCGCCCCGCCATCACCCAGCGGGACAATACCCGGCGCAGTGGGCGTGAAGGATTCGCCGTGGTGCAGGACGATGCCCAGATGGGTGGTGGCCCAGGGCGTTTCGGCGACGTTCATTCGGCGATCATCGCTGTCAGCAGATCCACGAAAGACACTCCCTTGTTGGCGACCCCGAACGCGCGGGCCCGCACCAGCGTCTGGCGGGCCCAACTGCGGTGTGGGCGCATCTCGTTCATCTTGTTGCGGTATTCCGAGGCCGCGACGCCGCCGACGTCGTCCGCCATGATGTCGAGCGCGTCGGCGTATTCCTCGTGCGTCACCACCGACAGCGCGTGTACCGCCGCCACGTGCGAGGGATGGATCACCGTCTTGCCCTGGATGCCGTTGGCGCGGTCGAGGGTGATCTCGCGCAGCAGACCGTCCAGATCGCGGCTGACCAGGTACTGCCGGAACGGCACCGCGTCGGATTCCTCGAACGGCGCGCTGCGCAGCAGCGGCCGGAACATCCGCTCGTGATCGGCGAAGTACTCCCACACCGGTCCGGTGATGATGAACCCGGAACCGTCGGCGCGGCCGAGGTAGTTGACGATGTCGGCGATCACGTCGGCGATGACCCGCACGTCGTAGATGGTGAGGTCGCGGTCGCGGCGGATGCCGAAGGTCGAGCACATGTCGGTGGCGCCGATGCGCACCGCGAGCAGCCGGTCGCGGTGCAGGGCGAGCAGGTCGGCGATGGCGGCGAGCTGCTCGTCGCGGGTCTGGCGGTGCACCAGATTCGCCGACTCCAGCACCGGCATGCCGTAGACGCGGCGACCCAGCGTGCGACCGGCCGCGTCGAGGGCGGCCAGGTAGTCGGGCCCGGTGACGGCGTCGAACTTGGGGAAGACGAAGCCGGTGAGCACCTCGGCGCCGTCACCGAGCCGGTCGGCCAGCTCGGTGACGGTCTGCGGGTCACGCACCCGCACGAAGAGCAGCGGGTTGGGGTCACGGCTGTGCGCGAGCAGATCCAGGGTGTCCACCGCGTGCTGCTTGGCGGCGTCGACCTGGTGATCGGCAACGGCGTCCTCGAGGTCGATGACCATCGAACACACCCCGCGCGCGGCCCGTCTGCGGATCGTGGCGGCCAGGTCGGGCCTGGTCGCGGGCACGTACAGCGTCGCGCCGAGCGCGGTGGCCAGTAACTCGCGGTCCGCGGAGCCGGCCAGCGGCTCCGGTTCCACCAGGAACAGCTCGCGGCTGCGCGGACCCTGCAACTGCCGGAAGTGGCGCAGCGGCACCTGCTTGTGCAGGCAAACCTCCGTCGCCACGGCGTACCCAGCGGTCATTCCCCCCACCTCATCTGTGCCAAATCATCTCTCTCGAGGTCCTATGTGCTGTCGTGTTTTCGCATCCGGTCGACCACTCCGGCGATGAACGTCGCGACGGTATCCAGTTCCGTCACGTACGCCCAATAGTCTGGATGACGACCCGTCAGTCCAGAAGCTACGCGGTCGAGGCGTTCGGCTTGCGCATCGAGCACCGAACCCCATTCGGCGACCAGTCCTCGGTCGACCGCGAGCATCTGCGCGTCCCGCAGCCGGAATCGTACGGTGCGAGCCTTCGCATCGGGGTCGGCACGCACCCCGCGCAACAGTTCCAGCCGTCGGGTGACGGCATCGACCAACTGCTCGGCCTCGGCGAGATGCTCGCGCGCGGTGGCTGTCGAATCAAGGGCGGTCTCCGGGTCGTGGGCAGCAGCCGCGACACGCGCTCCGGCCAGCGCTTCGTCTGCGGCGTCGATGCCGCGGCGGCTGTCTCGCTCATTGTTGGTCAGATCCGCCGAACTCGCAGCGTTGAATTCCCGCAGCAGCGCCGAATATGCCGGGCCGAGCGCGTCGGCGCGGTTGCGCACCGCGGCGGTCCTGGTCGTCACCGAGGCGATCGCCTTGGTCGCGGCCGCCGCGCGAGAAGGGGCCTGCGCCAACGCATCCGACAGATCCTTGGTGGCCTGCTGCACCCCCGCCGCGGCCTCGCGCGCGGCCGCCACCGCACTCAGCGGATCCACCGCGGCGGCTGTGATCAGACACTCATTCAGCCGCCTTACACCCGCCGCGATCGAGGGGTACTCGCCGTAGCCCGACGACGCGGCGGCCGCCAGCGCCTGCTCGGCCTCGTGGCGCACCTGGCGCAGCAACTGCGGCACCGAGGACCGCACGTTCGCCGCGTGCTCGAGCCCGGCCCGCTGCGCGTGATAGAACTCGTCGACCCCGCGCGCCGCCTCGTTGAGCTGACCGACCAGCGCGTCCGCTCTGGCCGGGCCGTCCGCGATCGCGGTGCCCGCGGCCTCGGCCGCGTCGAGTTCGTCGGTGAAGGCCAGATAGGCGCCCGCCGCGGCGTAGCAGCGCGCCCGCACCGGTTCCCAGAGCGCCTCGACCCGGCGTTCCGGGAAGACCTGCTCGCTGGCCACCACGCCCGCCTCCGCTGCCGTCTGTCTGCGATCCATATCGAGGAAGGCGGCCGAGGCCGAGGCCCGCGCACCACTGATCCAGCCATGATCCGCCCCGGATCTGAACCAGCCGCGTCTGCGAGGTGTCACCGTCACGTCCTTTCCCCGACCACACGCCATCGCCTGGCGCCCACTGCCCGATGGTAGGAGATTCCCCCGGTTCACCTGGGCTGCAGACAGTTCCTACGCAAGATCCGTGAAACCTATTACTGTCGTAGCCGTACCCGGCGATTCGGACATGCTGGGAAACGACACACCGGACTAACCGAAGGGAATCCCGCATGGGTGTCAGTCTGTCCAAGGGCGGCAACGTTTCGCTGACCAAAGAGGCCCCGAACCTGACCGCGGTCGCGGTCGGCCTCGGCTGGGACGTGCGTACCACCACCGGCACCGACTTCGACCTCGACGCGAGCGCGATTGCCACCGGCGCCGACAAGAAGGTCGTCTCCGACAAGCACTTCGTGTTCTTCAACAACCTGAAGTCGCCGGAAGGTGCCATCGAGCACGCCGGTGACAACACCACCGGCGAGGGCGAGGGCGATGACGAGGTCATCAATGTCGACCTGGCCAACACCCCGCCGACGATCGAGAGCATCTTCTTCCCGGTCTCGATCTACGACGCGGAGACCCGCTCGCAGTCGTTCGGCCAGGTGCGCAACGCCTACATTCGCGTCGTCGACCGGGCCAACGGCAACGAGCTCGCCCGCTACGACCTGTCCGAGGACGCCTCGACCGAGACCGCTATGGTCTTCGGCGAGCTGTACCGCAACGGTGCCGAATGGAAGTTCCGTGCCATCGGACAGGGCTACGCCTCCGGCCTGGCCGGTATCGCCCGCGACTACGGCGTCAACGTCTAGTCACCATCGCGGACGGGGGCTCGATGAATCCGGGCCCCCTGTCCGTGTGACACAGAAAGGTCCCTCCGCGTGATTACGCGCATCTTCGGCCTGTCCATCGCCATCACGGTGGTATCGCTGGTCGTGGCCTACCTCTATGGTGGCCTGACCGCCCTCGTACTGTGTGCGATCCTCGGCATCCTCGAGGTATCGCTGTCGTTCGACAACGCCGTCATCAACGCCACCGTCCTGGAACGGATGAGCGAGTTCTGGCAGCGGATCTTCCTGACCGTCGGCATCCTCATCGCCGTGTTCGGCATGCGGCTGGTGTTCCCGCTGGCCATCGTGTGGGTCACCGCGGGCCTCGGCCCGATCGAAGCGTTCGACCTGGCGCTCAACCCGCCTGCCGACGACGCGGCACACTTCCCCGACGGCAGCCCCAGCTACGAGACCCTGCTGACCGACGCGCACCCGCAGATCGCGGCGTTCGGCGGCATGTTCCTGGCACTGCTGTTCCTGAACTTCATCTTCGAAGAGCGTGACATCACCTGGCTGAGCTGGCTGGAGCGCCCGCTGGCCAAGGCGGGCAAGCTCGACATGCTCTCGGTGGTCGTGGCCGGTACCGGCCTGATCCTGACCGCGGAGTTCCTGGCCAAGGACGACGATCGCTCGACTGTGCTGGTCGCCGGTCTGCTCGGCATGATCGTCTACATCGCGGTCGACGGGCTGGGCTCGATGTTCCACACCGAGGAACTCGAACACGCGCCGTCGGGCCCGTCGGGTCTGGTGAAGGCGACCGGTAAGGCCGCGTTCTTCCTGTTCCTGTACCTCGAGGTGCTCGACGCGTCGTTCTCCTTCGACGGCGTGATCGGCGCGTTCGCCATCACCTCCGACCCGATCATCATCGCGCTGGGCCTCGGCTTCATCGGCGCGATGTTCGTCCGGTCGATCACGGTGTACCTGGTCCGCCAGGGCACGCTCTCGGAGTACGTGTACCTCGAGCACGGCGCGCACTGGGCGATCGGCGCGCTGGCGACGATCCTGCTGATCTCGATCGGCGTGCACGTCAACGAGCTGATCACCGGCCTGGTCGGGGTGGCGTTCATCGGCGCGGCGCTGATCACCAGCATCATCCGCAACCGCAAATCCGAACCCGACGATGTCGGCGAGGCCAAGGAGGCGGCGCCGGTCAGCTGATCGGTTCTCTCCCCACGACGGCGGCGAATCCCTCCCGGATTCGCCGCCGTCGTCGTCTTCAGGCGACCGGCTGCAACTGCGGTCGCCGCGCCCGGCTGATCGGGCCAGGCAGCGGTGTCGCGCGCGACCGCGCCCGCAGGAAGAGGAAGAACAGCACCAGCAGCAGCCCGCTGCGCAGCCACACGCCGAACTGCACGATCCCCTCCAGCAGCTCGAAGTCCTCGCCCTGGCCCATCGAATAGAAGTACCGGAACACCCCGATCCCCACCGCCGCGTCAGCGACCAGATAGGCCCCGACCAGCGACCACGGCACTTCGAGCAGCACCAGGAACGGAATTATCCACAGGGTGTACTGGGGTGAGTGCACCTTGTGGAAAAGCAGGAACGCGGCCAGCATCGCCGCGCTCACCCCCACCCACGGGAAGGCCGAGTCCGGCGTCCAGCGCCGCCGGCCCAGCCACATGGCCAGCGCGAATCCGGCGGCGATCAGCACCGGTGAGGCCACCCCGACGATGTCGTGCCAGGTCTGGGTGGTCTCGGCGTCGCGACCGAAGATCGCCTGATGACCCCAGTACCAGATCGAATTGGTGGTGATGTCGGCCTGGCGCAGCCGCTGGAAGGTGACCGAGGCCCGCCAGCCCTCCACCCCGGCCAGCACGAACGGCAGATTCACCGCGGCGACGGTGCCCATCGCGGCCAGCAGTGTTTGCGCGGCGCCTGCCACGTCCAGCTCGGCGATCCGGCGCGGACCGCGCGACCTGCCCTCGGTCAGCACGTACACCGCCAGCGGCAGCACGAAGATGCCCGGATAGATCTTCAGGCAGAAACCGAGCGCGAGCAGCACCGCCGCGATGATCCCCCTGGTACGCACGGTCAGGCCGGTCAGCGCGGTCATCACGTAGACCGCCCCGACCGCGGTACACACCACCGGCAGCTCCCAGTTGTGGAAGGCGTAGAACACCAGCGGCGGGCCGATCGCCCACAGCAGCGCGGCCGGGCCGGCCAGCCGGGCCAGCAGCCAGGCCGTCAGCAGGGCGAACGGCGCCAGCAGCAGCGCCGAATGCCACAGGAAGTCCGCGTCGTTGTGCACCCCGATCGCACCGGCCCACATCAGCAGGCCGCTGAGCACGGGGTACTCCACCGCGCCGCCGATCAGCACGCCGTCGTCGGTGATGGCGCCGTCGACATAGGGAAAGACGTGATTGTCGATCTCGCGGCCCTGCCAGAGGAACTGGATATCGGAATAACAGACATCCATGTCCTTGCGCACATCGAATACCTGGCTGCGGCCGTATTCATCGATCGCCCCACCGGCACAGCGCGCCTTGTTGGCATAGCCGAGGGCGAGGGTGAACCCGCACAGCAGCACGATGACGAAGGCCAGCGCGGTGGCTCGCGCGGCGCCGGATGCCGCGCGCCGCCGCGGGTCGACCATCATGGCGAACACCCTATGCGCCGGCGCGCCGATCACCCGGGTACACCCGCGACCATGATCGATTTCGCCGCTCACGGGCGGCTCATGTAGCCTTGGCGGGTTGCTGACGCAACGAACCCTCCTGCCATGGAAAGTCCATGGCCGTTTCCTAGTCCACAGGAGGTGATTGGTCCGTGCGTCAATATGAAGTGATGGTCATCCTCGACCCCAGCCTGGACGAGCGCATCGTCGGGCAGTCCCTGGATAACCTGCTCAACGTCGTCAAGACCGAGGGCGGCAAGGTCGACAAGGTCGACATCTGGGGCCGCCGCCGGCTCGCCTACGAGATCGCCAAGCAGGCCGAAGGCATCTACGCGGTCGTCGAACTGACCGCGACCCCGGCCACCGTGAGCGAGCTCGACCGCCAGCTGGGCCTGAACGAGACGGTGCTGCGCACCAAGGTTCTGCGCAACGACAAGTAGTCCGCGACCACTTCTCGAGTTTTGTGTCACCGCCTAGCTTTAGGCTCCAGCACAAACGCGAGATGCGGACTGCACCCCCCGAGCAGGAGGAACCCACATGGCAGGCGACACGGTCATCACCGTCATCGGAAACTTGACGGCCGACCCCGAGCTTCGTTTCACGCCCGCGGGCGCAGCGGTGGCGAATTTCACCGTCGCTTCGACTCCCCGCGTGTTCGATCGCAATTCGAACGAATGGAAAGACGGCGAGGCCCTGTTCCTGCGCTGCAACATCTGGCGTGAGGCAGCGGAGAATGTCGCCGAGAGCCTGACCCGAGGTGCTCGCGTGATCGTGAGCGGACGGCTCAAGCAGCGCTCCTACGAAACCCGCGAGGGTGAGAAGCGCACGGTCGTCGAACTCGAGGTCGACGAGGTCGGCCCCTCCCTGCGCTACGCGACGGCCAAGGTCTCCAAGGCCGGTCGCGGCGGCGGAGGCGGTGGCTTCGGTGGCGGTTCCGGCAATGCCGGTGGTGGTGGTGCGAGCGCAGGCGGCTACAACGCCAACAATGGCGGCGGACAGTCGGGCGGCGGCAACGCAGGCACCGACGATCCGTGGGGTAGCGCGCCCGCGGCCGGCTCCTTCGGGGGCGGCGGCCGCATGGATGACGAACCGCCGTTCTGACCGAACGGCACTCATAGTACGGAGAGAAGACCATGCCTAAAGCGCCCGCGCGCGAAAAGGTACTGAAGAAGAAGGCGTGCGCTTTCTGCAAGGAAGCCAAGTCCGGACTCGTCAATATCGATTACAAGGACACCACGCTGCTGCGTAAGTACGTCAGCGACCGCGGCAAGATCCGCGCTCGCCGCGTCACCGGCAACTGCGTGCAGCACCAGCGTGATATCGCTGTGGCCGTCAAGAACTCGCGTGAGGTGGCCCTGCTGCCTTACGTGTCGACCGCTCGCTGAGAAAGGGAGTCAGACAGATGAAGCTCATCCTCACCGCTGATGTCGACAACCTCGGTGCTCCGGGCGACCTCGTCGAGGTCAAGGACGGTTACGGCCGCAACTACCTGCTGCCCCGCGGTCTGGCCATCGTGGCCACCCGTGGCGCCCAGAAGCAGGTCGAGGGCATCCGTCGTGCCCAGGACGCCCGCAAGGTGCGCGACCTGGATCACGCCAACGAGCTGAAGCAGGCCATCGAGGGCCTGGAGTCGGTGTCGCTGGCCGTGAAGACCGCCGACAGCGGCAAGCTGTTCGGTTCGGTCACCACCGCCGATGTGGCCGGCGCCATCAAGGCCGCCGGTGGCCCCGTGGTGGACAAGCGCAGCATCGAGCTGCCGAAGTCGCACATCAAGGCGACCGGCAAGCACGGCATCGTGGTGCACCTGCACCCCGACGTGGCTGCCAAGTTCAGCCTCGAGGTTGCTGCGAACTGAGTTCGCTGGAAACCACCCCTGTGTTCGCACGGGGGTGGTTTCCGTTGCCTCCGGCAGCGATAGCTGACCGGTAGCCGGTCTTTCCGTCCGTATCGGTCGCCGTGCGCGGCCTACGGTCGGCAACTCGCTGACCTCCGGTTATTCACCCTGTGGATGACCGTGGAAACCGACCGGCACATTTGTGACCCCGGTCATAGCCTGCACCACCGCTGTTTACCCAACACGCCCGGCTGTTCACCTTTACCGACACGCCGGAACTTCTTTAATCCACAGGTCGAGAGTTGGGTAAAACCGGGCCTAGCAGGGCGTTCCAAGGCACTGACCTGGGTTTTCCCCATGTTTTCCACAGGAGCTGCACAACTCTGGGTGAACTACCCCCAAGTTATCCACAGTTCTGTGCACAGGTCGGCTTGGCGCATCCCGAAAACGTCGCCTAGGTTCGTCGCATCGCCCTGCGCACGACCCCGGGAAGCACGCAGGCAACCGATTGCTGACATCGTGTCGGTGCCCGGGAGTACAACGAGTTCATCGATGTGAAACCCCTGGTTCTGTGGGCAGAGAGGACGGTCTGGTGACGACCACCGGTGACCGCGCGCATACCGACTTCCCGCCCGAACCCCCCGGCGAGGATTTCGGCAGGCAGCCACCCCACGACATGGCGGCCGAACAGTCAGTGCTCGGCGGCATGCTGCTGAGCAAGGACGCCATCGCCGACGTGGTCGAGGTGCTGCGCCCCGGCGACTTCTACCGCCCCGCCCACCAGGCCGTCTACGACACCATCCTCGACCTGTACGGCCGCGGCGAGCCCGCCGACCCCGTCACCGTCGCCGCCGGACTCGACCGCCGCGGCGAGCTCAAGCGCATCGGCGGCCCGCCCTACCTGGTGACCCTCACCCAGACCGTCCCCACCGCCGCCAACGCCGGCTTCTACGCCGAGATCGTCGCCGAGAAGGCCATCCTGCGCCGCCTCGTCGAAGCGGGCACCCGCATCGTCCAGTTCGGCTACGCCGGCGCCGACGGCCAAGACGTCGCCGAGGTCGTCGACCGCGCCCAGGCCGAGATCTACGAGGTCACCGAGCGCCGCACCACCGAGGATTTCACCCCGCTGGAAGAACTCCTCCAGCCCACCATGGACGAAATCGACTCCATCGCCTCCCGCGGCGGCATCTCCCTCGGCGTCCCCACCGGCTTCACCGAACTCGACGAACTCACCAACGGCCTACACGCGGGCCAGATGATCATCGTCGCGGCCCGACCTGGTGTGGGTAAAGCGCTGGCGCTGGACACCCCCCTGCCGACCCCGTCCGGGTGGACGACGATGGGTGAGATTCAGGTCGGCGACGAACTGCTCGGGCCCGACGGGCGCCCGACCCGCGTCGTGGCGACCACGGAAGTCATGACCGACCGCCCCTGCTACGAGGTCGAGTTCTCCGACGGGACGGTGCTCGTCGCCGACGAAGACCATCAGTGGACGACACTGGCCCCCACGCTCGCACCCCATCCGGCGGTCCGCACCACCGGGGAGATCGCGCACAGCCTGCGCACACCCCGCGATCACTTCGCGCACGCCGTGCCACGCACCGCGCGTTCGGAGGCACGCCAGATCGTCGATGTCCGCAAGATCGATCCGCTGCCGGTCCGCTGTGTGGAGGTCGACAATGCCGACCACATGTACCTGGCAGGCCGCTCACTGGTCCCCACCCACAACTCGACACTGGGCATGGACTTCATGCGCAGCTGCTCGATCAAACACGGCATGGCCAGCGTCATCTTCTCGCTCGAGATGAGCCGCACCGAGATCGTGATGCGCCTGCTCTCGGCCGAAGCGAAGATCAAGCTGGGCGATATGCGGTCGGGGCGGATGAGTGATGACGACTGGACCAAGCTGGCCCGGCGGATGAGTGAGATCAGCGAGGCGCCGCTGTTCGTCGACGATTCACCGAACCTGACGATGATGGAGATCCGCGCCAAAGCACGACGGCTCAAGCAGCGCCACGATCTGAAACTCGTTGTGGTGGACTACCTGCAGCTGATGAGCTCGGGCAAGAAGGTCGAATCGCGTCAGCAGGAAGTCTCGGAATTCTCGCGTCACCTGAAGCTGCTCGCCAAGGAACTCGAGGTTCCGGTGATCGCGATCTCACAGCTGAACCGTGGTCCGGAACAGCGAACCGACAAGCGACCCATGGTCTCCGACCTGCGCGAGTCGGGCAGTCTCGAGCAGGATGCGGATATGGTCATCCTGCTGCACCGTCCCGACGCCTTCGAGCGGGACGACCCGCGCGGCGGCGAGGCCGACCTCATCGTCGGCAAGCACCGTAACGGCCCCACCGCCACCATCACCGTCGCCCACCAGCTGCACCTGAGCCGCTTCGTGGACATGGCCCGCGGCTGATCGGAGCGGATCCACCACGGCGAAGACTGGCTATCCGCGGATCACGATTTCGATGGCGTCGACGCCGACGTCATAGGTCTTCGAGAGACCGGCCTTCGCCTGCGCGATGGTGAGCCCCGCGGCGGGAGTCGGAGCGGTGGTGGCATCGGAACGTTCCAGTTTCTGGAAGGTGACGCCGTCGATGTCGATGCCGAGCGCGGCGAGGTTCGTGTAGCGCACGGGGTTCCGGTCACCGGCCCACACGTCGGCCTGGCTGATGCGGATGTACTCGTCGACCTCGATCTTCCAACGGCCCTCGACCTCGGTCGCCGGGGTGAGGCGCGAAATCCGGCCGACGAGGAAGGCGCTCCCGTGCGGTTCGCTGGGATCGGCGTAGTCCTCGTAGTTGTGGGCGTTCTGGGTGCACACCAGCCATTCACACTTCCTGGCGCGCGCGGGGTCGAGCTTCCACGCCTGAGAACCACCCTCGCGGAGGATCGTTTCCGGGCTCTTGGCGGTGAACACGACCACTGCGTCTTCCGTTTCACTCATGAGAACTACCATAAAATCCTTGAAGGAAGTATGCAAGCTTTTATAGATAATTCCCGATTAGCAGCACCACCGTGGCGGGCCGGTTACGATCGCTGGGTTGTGTCGGCTGAAGTGGATCGGACTCAGGGTGGGGAACAAGAAACTGCTGGTTAACCAGGTTGTGATCGGGTATTGGGTGGTGTCGGCGGTGGCCGTGCTGCTGTATTTCTCGCTGGTGTTGCGGGTGGCGATGTTCGCTTCGGAGCGGACCGGTGGGGAGTTGATCGCGATCTGGTTCATCGGGGCGTTGGTGTTCGGGTTGGTGACCTGGCCGTTCGTGCTCGGGGTGGGGTGGCGGGTGCGGCGGGCTTATCTGCGCCGGACGGCGGAGGGGGTCGAGGGGGTGGTGATCGATGCGGGGTATCGGGTGACGCAGACGTCGAACAATCCGTTGTCGACTCATCGGGTGCGGGTCGAGGTGCGGTTCACGCATCCGGAGACCGGGGTGGAGCACGAGATGAAGAAAGAGTTCGCGTTCAATGAGTTTCGGCGGGGGACGGCGAAAGCGATGAAGGAGCGGTTTCCGGTGGGCGCGGGGATGCCGATGCTGGTGCGGGGGCGCGCGGCCGGATTCGATGTGCCACAGCGGCCGCAGTGGGTCGATATCTGGTGATCGCTCAACCGTCCGCGCGTCGCGATAGTTCGGCCCGCATCTGCAGGAATCGGAACAATCCTGGCCGGCCGGTGACGGCTTCGTAGCGGTCGACGACCTCGGCGACGAAAACGGGGATGTCGGCGGCGGGTAGGCGGGCGGTCCAGTCGGCGAATCCGACTGTGCACCAACGGGTGAAGGCTTCGCGGGAGCCGAAGTCCCATTCGCGGTCGGTCACCGATCGCGCGGAGACCTCGAGATCGGCACGTGCCGCGATCGACGGCAGCGTGCCGGGGTCGATGTGGATGTACGGGCGCGGGAAATCGGTGAACGCGGTCGACCAGCGTGGGTCGCCGGTGACGGCCGTGGCGATGTCCTCGACGCTCGGACGCGGGCCTGCGCAGACGTATTGCACGAGCACCCGTCCGCCGGGTGCCAGGGCGGCGGCGATGTGGCGGTAGGCGGCAGTCTGGTCAGGCACCCAGTGCAGGGCGTTGAACGAGACGGCGAGGTCGAAGTCGCAGGTCAGGGTCATCGTCGTGACATCGGCGACCTGGAAATCGACATTCGTGAACTGGTCGTCGGCCGAGCGGGCGAAATCGATCATCCGCGGCGACGGGTCGACACCGAGCACGCGGCCATCGGGAACCCTGGCCGCGATCAGGCGGGTCACATAGCCGTCGCCACAACCCACATCGAGCACCCGCTCGGCACCGGCGACCGCGACGGAGGCCACCGCGTCGGTCGCCATCGTCCGCTGGAGTTCGCTGATGTGGGCGTATCCCGCGCCGTCCCAGTCGGCCATCGCTACGACCCGCCTTGCGGCGCAATGTCTTTCCGGCCCGGCGGGGCGTCGAGTTCGTCGGACATCGCCTCACCTTCCTCGGCACCTGGAATTCGACATGCGCGACCAGCTGATTCTAGGTGTCAGCGGGCGCGTCAGGAAGGTGTCAGCGCGGTGTCAGGCCGGGTCGCGACAGTAGTCACATCGAGCACGCACCGAGGAGGGTGATCCGAAATGACCGCACAGCACACACCGAGTACCGACCCGACGAACGCTGCCTGGAGCGGCCTGGTGACCGTCGACGACACGGCGCTGGCCGTCACCGACACCGGGGGCGACGGCATCCCGGTGGTGTATCTCAACGGGCAGTTCGCGACCCAGGGGTACTGGCGCAAGACCATCGCCGAACTCGGTCCCGGGTTCCGGCACATCACCTTCGACGAGCGGGCGCGCGGCAAGAAGTCGGGGCTGTCGGCCGACTACTCCTTCGCGGCCGCTGTCCGCGATGTCGACGCGGTGCTCGCGGCCAGGGGCGTCGACCGGGCGCTGCTGGTCGGCTGGTCCTACGGCGCGGTCGTCGGCGCGCACTGGGCCGAGCGCAATCCGGAACGGACCATCGGCGCGGTCCTCGTCGACGGCGCGTTCCCCTACGACTGGCTCGACGACGCCATGGAAGCGCGGATCCGCACGCTGTTCAAGCGGCTGAGCTGGTTCATGCCGCTGCTGCGCCCGACCGGGCTGGCCCCGCGAATGAGCGCCGCGCAGCAGGCCGAGAGCAATATCGAGCTCGGCAAGCTCTCCCGCGAGCGCGAGCTGGGTCCGGTGCTGGACGCGATCAGTGTGCCGGTGCGGTACGTGATCGCCTCGGGCACCTCGTTCGGCAGCAAACGCGACGAGCAGGAGAAGATCCGCGGCGGACTGGATTCGGCGACCACCCGCAACCCGAACATCCGCATCGGCGCCAAGGTCGCGAGCAACCACGGCGCCATCCTGCGCAAGGACTTCCGTGCCATCGCCGACTCGGTGCGCGAGGTCGCCACGCTCGACCAGCGGTGACCGGTCAGCGGCCGGTGAGGAACCGGCCGAGTTGCGGGATGGCGTCGCCAGGGGTCCTGGCATGGAAGGGGTCACCCAGTGCCTGCATCGTCCATTCGCCGGCGGCCCGGCTGACCTTGGCCATGGCGATGGCGGTGTAGGGCATGCCGCCGGTGAGGGCGTAGCGGGCCAGTTCGGCGCCGGTGGTGTTGTCGACCAGGCGGCAGAAGGCGTTGGTGACCTGTTGGAAGGTGTGGCCCTGGTAGGAGGTCACGAAGAACAGCAGGGTGGTGATGTGGGCGGGGACGCGGACCAGGTCGACCAGGATCACTTCGTCGTCGCCGTCGCCCTCGCCGGTGAGGTTGTCGCCCTGGTGGCGGATGGCGCCGTCGTCGGAAATGAGCTGACCGAAACAGACGAGGTCGACGAGGGTGTGGTCGGCGAACATCGCCACCGACGCGTCGAGGTCGATCTCGATGGGGCGACGGCCGAAGAGCCGGCCACGGGTGACGGGGTCCCAGCCGAGGCCCATCCGGACGAAGGTGAGGGCGGCGCCGCCGTCTTTGCGCAGGGTCACCCGCTGGCCTTTGGCGAGGCTGACCGGGCGACGCCGGGACAGTCCCGGTGGCGGCGCGGAACCCGCACCGGGCACGGGAGCCGACCCGGGCCAGGCTCCGGGACCAGAGCTCGGAATCGGCGGCCGGCTCGGTGCGGGCTCCCGGCTCGGCGTCGGCGGCCAGCTCGGCGTGGATTCCCAGCCTGGCGTCGGTGGCTGGCTCAGCGTGGGTTCCCGGCCAGGCGTCGGCGGGCTCGACGTAGATGACGAGCTCGGCCAGGATGACGGGCTGGGTGTGGGTGCGGGCCGGGGCACCTCGATGAGTCGCGCACCGTGATCGGCGGCCAGCGCACCGAACCCACCCGCGTACCCCGACCCCACCGCCCGCACTTTCCAGCCGCCTTGACGCCGGTAGAGCTCGACCGCGAGCACCGCCGACTCCGAACTCAGCCCGTCGATACGGAACTCGTAGACCGGGCGGCCGTCCTCGGCGACCACCACCGACGGCGGCGCGATCCGCCCGAATCCCCCGGCCGGACTGTCGAGCACGATCACCGTCCTGACCTGCGCGATATCGGCGGGCACCTGGGCCAGTGACACCGCCACCGTCCCGGCCTGCAATCGCACACCCGGCGCGAACGGCTGGTAATCGCACACCAGATCGCTGTCCGAACGCACCCGTCCCTGCTCGGTGACCAGCAACGCCGCCGTCGACACCGGCGCGCCGACCCGCACCGAGACGACCACCTCACCGCCCCGGATCGGCCCGTTCTGACCCTTCACCAGTGTCGCTGACATGCCCACGTCCCCCCTGCCGACTGCCGTGCCCCCAGAACCCGGGGCACGTCCTTGCTGTTCGCGGTAGTAACGATCCGCAGGTGGGGCGCGACAAAGGTCGTGACATGCGGCCCGTCGGGGGGCCTGCCCACCTGTAGGTCATTCGAACGGGATCATGACATGAATCTGCGTGAGTTCCTTGCGAAACATCGCATCGCATCGGCTGTCGCCGCGCCGGCGGCCCTGGGTGTCGCGGCGATCGTCGCGGCGTCGTTCGCGGTGACATCGCAACAGCCCGAGTCCCCCACCTACCAGCTCACCACCTCGGTGACCGAGTGCCGCGAGATGGTGACGATCTCCGTCGCCGGCCGCAACGACACCCCGGTCGAGGGCACCACCGCCATGCTGCTCGACGCCAACGGCAACCCGCTGCCCGCCGCGCTGTCGGGCGATCACAGCAGTGTCTGGGTGGACCCGGTGGTCAACGCGCCCGCCGACGATCTCGCCGCGGGTGAGTACGCGGCGGTCTACATCGCCTACCCGGCGGACATGTCCACCTACGAGGACGCGGTCAACCAGGGCGTCGCCAATACCCAGCAGGTGATGCGGGAGATCTCGGCGGCCTGCCCGGACACCAAGTTCTCCATCGTCGGCTACAGCGAGGGCGCCGATGTGGTGCGCCGCGTCGCGGAGGGCATCGGCAACGACGCGCCGGAGGACGGCTACTCGGTGGTCGATCCCGACGACGTGCTCGGTGTGGTGATGTTCGCCGACGCCGGCCGCGCGGCGGGCGACGGACCGTTCATCGGCGCCGAGGACCCCTTCGCCAACCCCGACGGTTTCGACCAGAAATATCAGGACGGCCGCACCCCGGTCTCGGGCAAGGGCGCCACCACCGGCGGCGATTTCGGCGCGCTCAACGGCAAGATCGCCTCGTTCTGCTCCGAGGGCGACCTGACCTGCGCGGCGCCGGAGAACATCTCGCTGCTGCAGCTGGCCGCGAATGTCGGCCGCCAGATCAATATCGACGACCTGCAGCGCGACGGCCTGACCCCGGCCACCGGCCAGGACATGGCGTTCACGCTGGGCCGGATCGCGATGGCGGCCTTCTCCGATATCGCCGCGAACCCGAACTGGATGGCCAGCGACGAAACCTTCCTCGACGTGCTGCTGAAGGTCTCGGACCCGGACTACAAGCCCGGTGAGACCAAGGCGCCCGCGAAGGCGGACACGATCGCGGCCGAGCAGGTCTCGCCGCTGGCATACCTGCCGCAGAAGGTGTTCAACGAGATCGTCGGGCTGATCGTGACCAACCAGAACACGATCCCGGTGGCGATGAGCGATCCGTACCAGCTCACCCTCGGCCCGAACGGCACCGGTCATCACTTCGACTACTGGCGTGACTCCGACGCGAACAACGGCAAGCCGATGACCTCGGCCGAGTACGCCGCCGCCTGGCTGACCCATCTGGCCAAGCAGGCCCAGGCCGGCGAGCCGGTGGACACCAAGGCCGCACCGGACGACGAGAGTGTGGCCGCCGCGCTGGCCGCGCCGACCAAGCCGGCCACGACCACCACCGCGACGGCGACCTCGACCACGAAGAAGTCGACGTCGACCACGACCAAGACCACCTCGCCGAGCACCACCACGTCGACGACCGGCACCAGCACCACCACGTCGACGACCTCGCCGACCACCACCACACCCACCCCGGCCGACCCGACCACCACCACCGAGGCCCCGGTTGAGGAGCCCGCGACCAACCAGGCCGCGGCCCCCGCACCGACGACCACCACGTCGACCCCGGCCCCGACCACCACCGTGGCCCCGACCACGACGGTCGAACCGACCACCACCACGCCGACCCCGGCGAACTAGGCACCGCGAGAACGAAATCCCCGGTAGTTCGGCCGAGTCGGCCGAACTACCGGGGATTTTCGCCTTTCGTGACCCCGGAGAGATCCTTTGTGCCCCGGAGATCCGGCATTTTCGTGCAATCTGCGTCGCCGCAGTCAGAAAACTGATTGCAGCGCTGCGAATTGCACGAAAATGCCGGTTCGACGGGACTTCCCGGGCGCGACACCCCGGAGTGATCTTCAGGCAACGCGCCGATCATGGTGACGCCGGACGAGCCGCGATGCAATGATCGCTTGGTGACTCAGTGGCTTCCACTCCTCGGCTCGCTCCCTGTCGCCGGCGCTGTTCTGGTCGGCGTCTTCGCCAACAACCGCACGCACCGCCAGGGCATCGCGGCGGCCGACGAGCGGGGCAGGCAGGCATTGGATGCCGCGCAACGTCATGTCGAGCTGTCGAACATGGTGGGTGATCAGCGTGATCACGAGGCGTGGCGGCGCGAAGCGGTGCTGGCCGCGGTCGCCTCGATCCTGGAGACTTCGGCTTCGGTGCGGGCCGATCTGGCCAACTGCGGTGAGTGGGATCTGGTCACCGTCGAGGAGATCGACGGGGTCGGCGCGCAGATCCACAAGGTGATCTGGGATCGCCCGAGCGGCATGCTGACCCGATTGCGGGTGGTGGCGCATCGCCGGATCCCGAACAAGTGCGAAGACCTGCTGCGCACCCTCACCGCCGCCCAGCACATCACCATGCAGCGGCTCAAGCTGCACATCGATGTGGAGGCCACCGTCGAGGAGCTCGAGGAAATGGCCTCGCTGTGGCAGAAGGCGATGCGCCATGCCGCCGAGCAGGAACGGGCACTGGTGGAGATCACCCGCTTGGAGCTGGGTGTCGAGATCGCCACGAAAACCACTGCGACGCCCCCGGTTCTGGCGGCGCAGCCGCCCGCACCCGAGCCGGTCACCGAAATCGCTTCGCCCGCGCCCACTCCGCCCCCGCCCGGTGCGGCCGCAACTACTCCTGCCGCGCCCGGGTCGGCCACACCTGGACCGGCTGCATCTGGTTCGGCCGCAACGATTCCGGACGCGCTCGGGTCGGCCACGCCTGAGTCGGCCGCACATGGGTCGACCGCAACGACTCCGGCCGCACCTGGGTCGGCTGCTCCCACTCCGGCTACATCCGGTTCGGCTACCCCCGGGTCGACCGCGCCCGCGTTCGCAGACCCGACACCGGAACCCGCAGCCGGCGAACACCATACGGCCGTTCTTCGGGTAGTCACCGATCCCAGCCAACCACCCACCGCGGCCGCCGAGCCGACCGAGCAGCGACAGGCCGAACCCGCACAGGTCTGACTCCGCGACGGCCTGGCTGGTCCGTTGTCCTCCGGTATGACGGCCAGCCGCCGCCGGCAACCGGCCAATCGCCATGGCCGAGATGCTTCTGGGCAAACCCGATCGGAGACAACGCGCGGGCACGCAGGTCGAACCCGCACAGGTCTGACCTGCACAGGCCGAATCCACACAGGTCTGACTCCGAGACGGCCTGCCTGGTCCAGATATCCTCCGGTATGACCAGCCAACCGCCGGAAACCAGCCAATCGCCATGGCCGAGATGGTCCTGAGCAAAACCCGATCGGAGACAACGCCGCGCGGGCACGCAGGTCGAACCCACACGGGCCGAACCCACGCAGGCCGAACCACACAGGTCTGACCCACGCAGACCGAACCGGCGCAGGGTCTGACCCGCAAAGGCTTGGCCCGGTGGCATGGGCGTTCACCTGACGCGGATGGGCGGGGGCGGGTAGCTTGGGATGTGGCGCGTGATATATCGCGGCGCCGGCCCGACAGCGTGGTCGATCGTCTACAGACTTGCACCGAACCACTCTCGTCAGGGGGCGATCTGTCATGGAGTTCATCGCACCGTTGGATGCGTTGTTCCTGCTCGCGGAGTCGCGCGAGCATCCGATGCATGTGGGATCACTACAGCTGTTCGAGCCGCCGGAGGGCGCCGGGCCGAATTATCTGCGCGAGTTCCGCGAAACCTTGCTGGCCGACAAGAACTTCCGGCCGACTTTCCGTAAGCGGCCTGCCACTTGGTTGGGCGCACCGCAGCTGGCCTGGACCCAGGACGGCGAAGTCGATCTGGACTACCACGTGCGGCGCAGCGCGCTGCCCGCGCCGGGCAGTATGGCGCAGTTGCTCGATCACGCCTCCACTCTGCACAGCGCGCTGCTGGACCGGCATCGCCCGCTGTGGGAGTTGCACTTCGTGGAGGGCCTGGCCGACGGCCGGTTCGCGCTGTATTCGAAGATGCATCACGCGCTGATCGACGGCGTCTCCGCGCAGCGGCTGCTGCGCCGCACGCTGACCACCGATCCGTGCTCGACCGAGGTCAGCACGCCGTGGAATCTGCCGCGTAAGCCGCGGCCCGAGACCGGGTCCGGCCGTTCGCGGCTGGGTGGACTGCTGGAGAACCTGAGTTCGGCGGGCACCTCGACGACGGCGCTGATGAAGGCGGCGCGCGCCGGGCTGGTGCAGCAGCAGCTGACGTTGCCGTTCGAGGCGCCGCGCACGCTGTTCAATGTGCCGATCGGCGGGGCGCGCAAGTGCGCGGTGCGGACCTGGTCGATGGACCGGATCAAGCAGGTGAAGAAGGCGACGGGGACCACCGTCAACGATGTGGTGCTGGCGATGTCGGCGGGTGCGCTGCGGGCGTATCTGCTCGAGCGGGACGCGTTACCGGACAAACCGATGGTCGCGCTGGTGCCGATGTCGCTGCGCGAGGCCGACGACACCGACACCCAGGGCGTGAAGATCGCGGCGCTGCTGTGCAATCTGGGCACCGATATCGCCGATCCGCTGGAGCGGTTGCGGGTGGTGAGCGAGTCGACGCGCACCAGCAAGGAGGTCTACCGCTCGCTGACCGCGACGCAGACCCTCGCGGTGGCCGGCCTGATGCTCAGTCCGCTGGCGGCGTTGCTGCTGCCGGGTTTCGCCTCGCTGGGGTTGCCGCCGTTCAACATCATCATTTCGAATGTGCCCGGTCCGAGCGAGCCGCTGTATTGGAACGGGGCCCGGCTCGACGCCGGTTATCCGTTATCGATTCCGCTCGACGGACAAGCCGTGAACATCACTCTCACCTCCCATGGCGACAGCCTCGATTTCGGGCTGGTCGGCTGCCGCCGCACCCTGCCCGACCTGCATCGACTCCTCGATCATCTGGAGGACGCACTGGCGGCGCTGGAGGACGCCGCCGACTGAAAATTGACCATTCTCGAATAAACTAGAACGTGTTACAGTTCGGTATGCGTACCGAATTCTGCGAACAGCTCGGCATCGAGTTCCCCCTCTTCGCCTTCACCCACTGCCGCGACGTGGTGGCCGCGGTGAGCAACGCGGGCGGGCTCGGTGTGCTCGGCGCCGTCGGTTTCACCGCCGAACAGCTCGAGGTGGAGCTGGCCTGGCTGGACGAGCACGTCAACGGCATCTACGGCGTCGACCTGGTGATCCCGTCCAAGTACGAGGGCAAGGGCGCCGAGGGCCTGAGCCCCGAACAGCTGGAAAAGCAGCTGGCGCAGATGGTTCCGCAGGGCCATCGCGATTTCGCCCAGCAGATCCTGGCCGACCACAATGTGCCGCAGCTGCCCGACGGCGAGCACCACAACGAGCTGCTCGGCTGGACCGCGACCACCGCGGGCCCGCAGGTCGATGTGATCCTCAACCACCCCAAGGCCAAGCTGGTCGCCAACGCGCTGGGCACCCCGCCCGAGGACGTGGTCAAGCGGATCCAGGATTCCGGCCGGGTGATCGGCGCGCTCTGCGGTTCGGTCAAGCACGCCATGAACCACAAGGCCGCCGGGCTCGACTTCGTCGTCTGCCAGGGCACCGAAGGCGGCGGGCACTGCGGCGAGGTGTCCTCGCTGGTGCTGTGGCCGCAGGTCATCGAAGCCATCGGCGACACGCCGGTGCTGGCCGCCGGTGGCATCGGCAACGGCGCGCAGGTCGCGGCCGCGCTGGCGATGGGCGCCCAGGGTGCCTGGACCGGCTCGCTGTGGCTGACCGTCGAAGAGGCCAATGTGCCGCCGGCGCAGATGGAGACCTACATCGACGCCACCAGCCACGACACCATCCGCTCACGCTCCTGGACCGGCAAGCCCTGCCGCATGCTGCGCAACGACTGGACCGACGCGTGGGAGTCGGCCGAGAACCCCGACCCGCTGCCCATGCCGCTGCAGATGATGGTCGCCCTCGACGGCGTCAAGCGTGGCCACCGCTACCCGGAGGCCGCCAAGGACGTGAACTTCAACCCGGTCGGGCAGGTGGTCGGCATGATGAACAAGGTCGAACGCAGCGCCGACGTGATCAACCGCCTGGTGGAGGAATACGTCACCGCCTACGACCGGCTGACCAAACTCAACGGCTGAGATATTGGAGCGCTGGCGCGCTCGAGTTCGCGCCCCCTTGGGTCCCGTCGATCAGGCACCGGTGCTTGCTCCTTCGTCGCCTACGCACCGGCACCTGATCGACGGGACGGGCGCGAACCCGCCGCTGCGCGGCGGATCCCTCCTCGAGGTCGGGATGTGCGGGGTTGGGAGTGCGGGAGGGTGCGGTCTCGGGTGGTGCGGTGTGGCTGGCGTCGTGCTCACACCGGCTTCGGGGGGAGGGCTCGGGTGGTGGTGCTGAGGGGGTAGCCGCCTGGGGGTGGGATTGTGCCGGGGTGGGGTGGGCTCGGGCGCCAGAACATCGGGCCGGGTTTGCTGCGGTCGCGGAGGGCCCACATGCGCCAGGTCAGGACGGGGTGGCTGGCCATGGCGTTGACCAGCCAGACGAAGCCGCCCTTTTCCAGGGCGGCGCGGTCGGCCATTTCGTCGAAACCGACCTCGGCGTTGAGGTACTTGCCCGCGGCCAGGGTGGCCATGGCGCCGGGGGCGCCCTGGGGGCGGTTGCAGAAGCCGTGATTGTCGGCGGTGTACTCCTGGGCGCGGATCAGCGAGGAACCCAGCAGCGGCAGCCACGGTGCGACGAACATGCCGAGCTGGCGCCAATAGGACACGTGGCCTGCGGCGATGTGGCCGACCTCGTGGCCGACGATGAACGCGAGCGCGTCGGGATCGCGGGCCTCGCCGCCGATCTCGAACAGGTCGCTGTAGACCACCACGAACCGGCGGAATCCGTGCCCGGAGGCGAAGGCGTTGATCTGGCCGTTGCCCAGGATCACGTACGCGTCGGGCGCCTTGTGCATGCCGAACCGCACGGCCGCCTCCTGCACCAGGCGATATCCCTCGGGGAACTGGGTGGGCGACATCTTCACGCCGTTGATCCGCTGGGTCGCGTAGTTCAGGCCACGACCGGCCCACAGCAGCACCGGCGCGAACAACAGCAACAGGACATACGGGCTGGTGATCAGCGAATCCTCGGCCACCGGCTGCCCGTGCTCGTCGAGCACCGGATCGGCGAACAGTTCGACGGCTACGATCAGCAGCGCGAGCAGGAACGCCAGCGAGGTCACCATGATCACCACCACCAGCAGCGGGATCTCCCACGGATGCCGGGCGGGCATCCCGTACGGCGACAGCCCGCGCGGCTGGAACTGCGGCGGCACCGGCGGACCGCCGGGCGGGTAAGGACCGGGCGCGTACTGCCCCTGGCCGACGGGCGGATAGCCGCCCTGCCCGCCGGGGAACTGGGGCATCGGCGGGTAGGTCCCGGTGGGTTGCGCCGTTGGAAAACCGCTGGTCGGCGCGCCCGGCTGGGTCCACGGTGAGTGCGCGGGGTCGGCGGGCGGGGGTTGCGGTGCCGCTCCGGTGTCCTTGCGCAGTGCGGGTTCCGCGTCCGTCGGCCGGTCCGGATGCTCCGGTGGCGGACCTGCCGAATGCGGGGAATGCGGTTCGTGCGGGTGCATGAAAACGACTCTAAGCGGGCCTGACACAATCGCAGCCATGCGCGTTTACCTGGGTGCCGACCATGCCGGTTTCGAACTGAAGAATCACGTCAAGGCCCATCTGCAGGAGGCCGGACACGAGGTCGTCGATTGCGGCGCTCTCGAATACGACGCTCTCGACGACTACCCCGCCTTCTGCATCGAGGCCGCGCGCCGCACCGTCGCCGACCCGGGCAGCCTCGGCCTGGTCTTCGGCGGCAGCGGCAACGGCGAGCAGATCGCCGCCAACAAGGTCCCCGGCGCCCGCTGCGCGCTGGCCTGGAGCGTGGAGACCGCCAAGCTGGCCCGCGAGCACAACAACGCCCAGCTGATCGGCGTCGGCGGCCGTATGCACACCACCGAGGAAGCCCTCGCCATCGTCGATGCCTTCCTGGCCCAGGCCTGGTCGGAGGAGCCCCGCCACCAGCGCCGCATCGACATCCTCGCCGACTACGAGAAGTCCGGCGAGGCGCCTGCGGTCCCCGCGTACTGAGCAAGGGAATTGCCTGAAGGACACACCCTCCACCGGATCGCCGGCCTGCATCAGGAACGGTTCTCCGGTGGGGTGGTTCGGGTTTCGAGTCCGCAGGGGCGCTTCGCCGACGGAGCGGCATTGGTCGACGGGCGGGTGCTCGAGCGGGCAGAAGCGGTCGGCAAGCACCTGCTGCATCACTACGAGGCCGGCCTGACCGTGCACGTGCACCTCGGGCTGTACGGCACGTTCAGCGAGTCCGGGCTGCCGATGGGCGCGCCTGTCGGACAGGTGCGGATGCGAATGGTCGGTGCCGCTACGGAATTCGGGACCGACCTGCGTGGGCCGACCGCGTGTGAGGTCATGAACCCGGCCGAGGTCGACGCGCTGATCACCCGCCTCGGCGCCGACCCGCTGCGTCCCGGCGCCGACCACGAGCGCGCGGGCGCGCGAATCCGGCGCTCCCGCAGGGCGATCGGAGCTCTGCTGATGGACCAGTCGCTGATCGCGGGCGTCGGCAACGTGTACCGCGCGGAAGTGCTGTTCCGGCACGGGATCTCGCCGTACCGCCCCGGCACCTCGATCACCTCCGAGGAATGGGACACCCTGTGGGCAGACCTGGTCGAGCTCATGCCCATCGGCGTCGCCACCGGCCGCATGCACGTCGTCCGCCCCGAACACGACACCGGCGCACCGTCCTACGCTCAGGACCGGCCCCGCACTTACGTCTACCGGCGCCAGGGCGAGCCGTGCCGGGTGTGCGGCACACCTATCGCGCATGCGGTCATGGAGGGACGAAACCTCTTCTGGTGCCCCACCTGTCAGCCCCGCTGACCTGCCTGTGGGTGTGCGACCATGGGTCGGTGACACAATTCGGGGGAACAAGAGAATCGGATTCGCGACGAGCCAGCGCGGAATACCATGGCGCCGACGGTGATCCGCGCTATCCGTCGACGCGAAAACTGCGCAATGCGGTGGCCAACGTCGCCGACATCGTGCTCCCGTACGGCGTGCTCATCGCCGCGTTCGTGGGCATGATGCTGCTTTTCGGCCACGAGTGGATCCTCGGGATGGGTGATCAGACCCCGGTGATGCTCGTATCCACGCTCGTCGTGCTGGTCATGGTGGTGGCCGACGCCATCGTGCTCCCGGCCGTCGTCGGCGCGACCGTCGGTCAGTTCCTGACCGGTCTGACGTGGATTCGTGGCACCGACGGCGGCAAGCCGACCGCACGCGACATGGGGCGCGCAACCTGGCGGCACCGCACTGTTTTCCGGCTCGGTGGCGTTCAGCAATGCGCGCCGGTGATCGTTGTGGTGCGCCGCTGCGACATCGCGGCGAAGCCGCCGGTCGGCGACGCGGGCTACATCGAACACTGACAGGGTTGAGCCGGACCGCGAAGTGCAGGCTTCGCGATCCGACTCAGCCCGCGACCGCCGTTCCCAGTTCGGGGTCGCCCGATTCGGCGAGGGCGAAACGCCGCCCGCCCGCGGATTTCGCCGAATACATCGCGCGGTCGGCGCGACGCAGCAGGTCGGTGAAATCGCACGTCTTACCCGGCGCGCAGAACGCCGTGCCCACGCTCGCCGACACCGGCACCGGACCCGCGCTCGACCACACCGGGTCGCGCAGCGCCGCGACCACGAGGTGCGCGAGCTCGCCGAGGGTGTCGCGGCGGGGATTGGCCGCGACCACGAATTCGTCGCCGCCGTACCGGCAGATCACCGTGTCGGGCGGGCAGACCTCGCGTAGGCGGTTGGCCAGCTCGACGAGGACCTCGTCACCGATCGCGTGCCCGTAGCCGTCGTTGATCTGCTTGAACCGGTCCAGGTCGACCACCAGTACGCCGACACCGCGGGTCGGATCGGCGGCGAAGGCGCGGACCCGTTCCTGTAGCAGCGTGCGGTTGGCCAGATCGGTGAGTGCGTCGTGGGTTGCTTCGTGGCGCAAGCGGTGCTGTAGCGCGGCGATCTCCTGTACGCGCAGCGACACTTTCGCCGAGATGTTCTGTTCCTGCTGGGCGAGCGCCCGTTCCTGCAGCGCCTGCGCGTAGCTGTCGATGGCCTGGCTGGCGACCAGCGGCCAGCGGGTGGCCACCAGCGAGCCGGGCACGCCGGAGGGAAAACCGAGCAGCCAGCGGGTGGCGTGTGCCAGCATTCTGGTTCGTTCGAAGGGCGCCTCGGCCAGCCGGGCACCCAGCTTGCGCGCCTGGGGCACCGGGAACGGTTCGGTCCGGGCCAGATGCAGCAGGCGCTCGACGATCTCGACGAGCACCGGCTCCAGCTGGTGCGGAGCCGTGGACGATCCGGGCTCGGCACACACCGCGCGGGCCCAGGCGCGGGCCATCGCGGCGACCGGTGGCTCGATGTGGACAGTCATCGTTATCACCGGTGGTCGGTGGCGTCGGACATGCCACCTCGATCGTTCGCACTGCTACGCGGTTGAGTCCACCGAGTTCGGCACACGCTCACCGCCCCCTTTCCAGATACCCCCGTCCGGCAAAAAGGATCCTAGCAAGCCACCCGAGACCGAAAAGTCGCGTTCTAGCACGCGTTACAGCCTCTCGCGAATGGCGATCGGGTATGACATCGCTGCAGCGGCTCTGGTGTTACACACTTCCCGAAAGTTTTTTCAGACCGTCGAAACCTGCAGCGTGTTGCCCTGTTACGGGTGGTGGGCGTTGTGTCGCCATTGGTCCCTCCTGGCCGGGGTCACGCTCACCTCATGGTGACCTACTCGCCGCCCACCTGCCAGGTTTTCAAGGAAAAAACTCCTATTTATTCCCCCGGTGGAACTGGCGCCGGCTCCCTGAAAGCGCGCACCAACCATCGTGTCCGCGTAGGGGATTCATAGCTAGGGTCATTAGGCCCTAATCGGGCATGTCCGTGGCATCGGTGGGTACCCGGAGCCGGCGCGCGCGACGACGCGGGCCGGGGGCTGATTGGCATTTACCGCGCGAGGTTCGGTACAGTCGTGGCGCACACGACATCGTGGCGATCCCATCGATGTCGTATGCCTGCGGGTGTAGTTCAATGGTAGAACCTCAGCCTTCCAAGCTGATGGTGCGGGTTCGATTCCCGTCACCCGCTCAAACACGAATTCCCTCGACGGCGGTTCCGCCGGCGAGGCCTCGGGGTGTAGCGCAGCTTGGTAGCGCATCCGCTTTGGGAGCGGAGGGTCGCAGGTTCAAATCCTGTCACCCCGACCATCACCATTCGCCCAGTTCAGGGTCAGAGGAGAGCGCATGACTGCCAGGGTCGCTGTTGTCACGGGTGCCGCGCGGGGTATCGGCGCGGCCGTCGCGGTCCGGCTCGCCGCCGACGGGTACGCCGTCGCCGTCCTCGATCTCGACGCCGCCGCCTGCGCCGACACCGTCGCCGCCATCGAGGCCGCGGGCGGATCCGCCCTCGCGGTCGGCGCCGATGTCGCCGACGAAGCCGCCGTCGCCGCCGCGGTCGAGCGCATCGCCGCCGAACTCGGCGCGCCGGTCGTGCTGGTCAACAACGCGGGCGTGCTGCGCGACAATCTGCTGTTCAAGATGACGGTCGAGGACTGGGACACCGTCATGAACGTGCACCTGCGCGGCGCCTTCCTGATGACCCGCGCGGTGCAGAAGTACATGGTCGAGGCCGGTTTCGGCCGCATCGTCAACCTGTCGAGCACCTCGGCGCTGGGCAATCGCGGCCAGGCCAACTACTCCGCCGCCAAGGCGGGCATGCAGGGCTTCACCAAGACCCTCGCCTTCGAACTCGGCAAGTTCGGCGTCACGGCCAACGCCATCGCGCCCGGCTTCATCGAGACCGAGATGACCGCGGCCACCGCCGCCCGCGTGGGCGTCGACTTCGAGGCCTTCAAGGCTGCGGCCGCCGCGCAGATCCCGGTCAACCGGGTCGGCAACCCCGACGACATCGCCAACACCGCCTCGTTCTTCGCCGGTGAGGCCGCCGGTTTCGTCTCCGGTCAGGTCATCTACGTGGCAGGTGGCCCGAAGGACTGACGTCCGGATTCGTCGGATCGGCTCAGGCGCAGCCGAAACGGAAGTCGGTGCGGACCTCGGTGCCCGCGGCCACCTGGAGGCGGGCCGGTTCCCGGTCGTTGAGGCCGCAGCCGCCGGGCACGGTCGTCACCCGCGCCTCGTAGCAGCCCACCGGCAGCGTCACCGTGGCGCTGCCGTCCTTGCCGCTGACCAGGGTGGCGACGACCTGGTCGGTGTCACACGCGGTCACGGTGATCTGCGCGCGATTCACCGGAATCGGTTCCCGGCCGGTCACGGCGCGCACGGTGAGTGTGCCGTCCTGTGGTGGTGCCGGATCGGCAGCCGCGACACCGGCGACAGCCAGCGGGGCGAGAGCGGTGAGGGCGAGCAGGGTACGGCGCATGAACCTCTCCTCAACAGCGAGTCGGGTCGTCCGGAGCTGATGGTAGGCCGCCGCCCACCGGGTCGTGGCAGGTCCGCGCGGGATGTCGCGCCGACGATTCGATGACGATCATGCGGGACGCGGACGGCGCGGTCTAGCGGGCCGGGGAGATGCCCGCGCGTTCGCTCCACACCTGCTCGGCAGGGACCGACAGGGTGGTTCGTTCCGGATAGCGCAGGGCTGACAGCGCACCGCCGAAGACGGCGCCGGTGTCCAGGCACAGCGTGTTGCCGACCCAGCGCAGGGTGGGGACCGGGGTGTGGCCGTAGGCGACGGTGGCGGCGCCGTGATAGTCCTTGGCCCAGTCGTAGCGCACCGGCAGGCCGTGCGCGTCGACCTCGCCGGTCGGGGCGCCGTAGAGGGCGAAGGCGCGGGCGCGGCTGGAGGTGCTGCCGTGCAGGCTTTCCGGCAGGCCGGCGTGCGCGATCACCAGGCGGCCGCCGTCGAGCAGGTAGTGGCCGGGCAGGCCGCGCAGGAAAGCGTGTGCGGCGGAACGGAATTCGGGGGTTTCCTCGGCCAGCTGGGCCAGTGAGCGTTCCAGGCCGTGCGCGACGCGGACCGCGCGGCCGTCGAGCGCGCGGATCAGTTTGAACTCGTGGTTGCCCATCACACACAGTGCCCGTCGCGCGGCGGACATGCCCATGACGAGGCGCAGCACACCGGGGGTGTCGGGGCCGCGGTCGACCAGGTCACCGACGAACACCGCGGTGCGGCCGTCGGGATGGATCGCGTCGACCGCGCGGCCCGCGGCGTCGCGCTCGAGCCGGTAGCCGAGGGCATCGAGCAGCGACTCCAGTTCGCTGCGGCAGCCGTGCACATCGCCGATCACGTCGAACGGCCCGGTCAGATCACGGCGATCGCGGGGGAGGGGCTCGGTGCGGCGGGGCTGGGTCATCGTCGGTCCATCGTGGCCCGGCCGGTGAACCCGGCGCAAGCGAGTTCAGTCCGCGACCGGGAACGCCGGATCCGGCCAGACCCAGTTCGCCACCACCGGGATGTCCTCGCCGTGCTCCCTGGTCCAGGCGCGTGCGATGAGCCGCGCGTCGACCATCTGCGCGCGCAGTCCGGCGGCGCGCTCGCCCAACCCGGGTACCCGGTCGATCACATCGATGACCAGGTGGAACCGGTCCAGGTCGTTGAGCATCACCATGTCGAACGGTGTGGTGGTGGTGCCCTTCTCCTTGTATCCGCGCACATGCAGCCCGGCGTGGTTGGTGCGCCGGTAGGTGAGCCGGTGCACCAGCCACGGATAGCCGTGGAAGGCGAAGATCACCGGCCGGTCCCGGGTGAACAGCGTGTCGAAGGTCGCATCGGGCAGGCCGTGCGGATGTTCGTCCGCGGGCAGCAGGCGCATCAGGTCCACCACGTTGACCACCCGGACCCGCAGTTCGGGCAGACGATCGCGCAGGATCGCCGCGGCTGCGAGCGTTTCCAGGGTGGGGATGTCGCCCGCGCAGGCCAGCACCACGTCGGGGGTGGTGCCGGGCTCGTCGTGGTGGCACGCCCACGGCCAGATGCCCGCGCCGCGCGCGCAGTGCAGCGCGGCCTGTTCCACCGAAAGCCAGTCGGGCCCCGGCTGTTTGCCCGCGACGACGACATTGGCGTAATGCAGTGAGCGCAGGCAGTGGTCGTAGGTGGACAGCAACGTGTTGGCGTCCGGCGGCAGATACACCCGCACGATCTCGGGGCTCTTGTTGGCGACCACATCGAGGAAGCCGGGGTCCTGATGGGTGAAACCGTTGTGGTCCTGGCGCCACACATGCGAGGTGAGCAGGTAGTTCAGGCTCGGGATCTTGCGCCGCCACGGAACAGCCAGGCTGGCGTCGAGCCACTTGGCGTGCTGGTTGAACATGGCGTCGACGATGTGCACGAACGCCTCGTAGCAGGTGAACACGCCGTGGCGGCCGGTCAGCAGATAGCCCTCGAGCAGACCCTGGCACATATGTTCGGAGAGCACCTCGAGCGCCCGCCCGGTCGGGCTCAGCGCCACATCCCACGGCCCGACCTCGGCCTGCCAGTCGCGGCCGGTCACCTCGAGAATGTCCTGCAACCGGTTGGAGGCCAGCTCGTCGGGGGCCATCGTCAGAAAGTTCTGCGGGTTACGCGCGGTGACATCGCGCAGCCAGCCACCGAGCACCCGGGTCGCCTCGTGGCTGCCCGCGCCGGGTGCGTCGACGGTGACGCCGTACTCGCGCCAGTCGGGCAGGTCCAGCGCGCGCACGAGCAGTCCGCCGTTGGCGACCGGGTTGAGGCTCATCGGTGCCTCGGGGACCTGGTCGAGCAGGATCTGGCGCGGGCGTCCGTGCTCGTCGAACAGCTCGTCGGGCCGGTAGGAGCGCAGCCACTGCTCGAGAACTTCGCGGTGCCGGGGATCGGTGCGGGCGGCCGGCAGCGGGACCTGGTGGGCGCGGAAGGTGCCCTCGACGCGTTCGCCATCGACCACCGGCGGGCAGGTCCAGCCCTTCGGGGTGTGCAGCACGATCATCGGCCAGCGCGGCCGGGTGGTGCCGCCGTGTTCGCGCGCGGCGCGCTGGTAGGCGGCGATGCGGTCCAGGCAGGTGTCGAGCGCGCGCGCCATGGCCTGGTGCACGGGGGCCGGATCTTCGCCGGAGACGATCAGCGGGTCGTAGCCGTAGCCGCGCAGCAGTTCGGTCAGCTCGTCGCGGGGGATGCGGGCCAGGATGGTCGGGTTGGCGATCTTGTACTCGTTGAGCGCCAGGATCGGCACGACCGCGCCGTCTCGGCCCGCGTTGAGGAATTTGTTCGCGTGCCAGCTACCGGCCAGCGGACCGGTCTCGGCCTCGCCGTCGCCGATCACGCAGAACACCGTGAGATCCGGATTGTCGAGGGCGGCGCCGTAGGCGTGCAGCAGGCTGTAGCCCAGTTCGCCGCCCTCGTGGAAGGAGCCCGGCGTCTCCGGCGCGCAGTGACTCGGCACGCCGCCGGGGAAGGAGAACTGGTGGAACAGCCTGCCCATCCCGGCGATGTCGCGGTCGATGTCGGGGTAGAGCGCGGTGTAGGCGTCCTCGAGCCAGGCGCAGGCGTTGGGGCCGGGGCCGCCGTGGCCCGGACCGGCCACGTAGACGGCGTTCAGACCGCGCTGCCGGATCGCCCGATTCGCGTGCGCCCACACCAGATTCAGGCCGGGCACCGTGCCGAAATGGCCGAGCAGCCGTGGCTTGATGTCGGTGGCGGCCAGCGGTGTGCGCAGCAGCGGATTACGCATCAGGTAGATCTGCCCGACCGCCAGGTAGTTCGCCGCCCGCCACCACGCGTCGACGGCGATCAGCTCGTCGCGGTCCAGTGGGCCCGGCGCGTCGCCGAGGTGAGCGGGCCGCGGGGCGATGGTCTCGCCCTGTCCGCCGCCCACATTGTCGGCCGCGGTGTCGGCGTCGCGTTCGCTGGTCGGGGTCATCGCTGGCTCCTCGCGCTCGGCTGTGCCGCAGCGCCGTCCGCGCTGCCGGGGACCTGGCCGGGAACCGAGCCGGTACCCGGTGGAGAAACGCAGATCCGAGCCTACCGCCGTGCCCGTTCCCGCCGCCGGACCCGCGGTCTATTACTGTGCGGGCCATGCATTCTCTCGGCAGGATCATCGGCATCGGACTCGTCGCGGCCGCCGCGATCACGACAGCGGCCTGCGGCTCGGACTCGGATTCGACGGCCGCGGCCACCACCACCAGCAGCGCCGCGGGTGACACCGGCAGCAAGGGCCGTGAGTGCACTGCTGACGACGTGAAGGTCACCGGTGGGTTCGGCGACGTTCCCGAGATCACCATCCCGGACGACTGCGATCCGCCCAAGACCCTGATCACCAAGGACCTGGTGCCCGGCAACGGCGCGGGCGCGGTCGCCGGTCAGCCGCTGACCATGAACTACGCGCTGGTCACCTGGTCGGACAAGCAGACCCTGGACAGCTCGTTCAAGCGCGGCAAGCCGTTCCAGCTGACGCTGGGCGCGGGCCAGGTCATCGAGGGCTGGGACCAGGGTCTGCTCGGTGTGCAGCAGGGCGCGCGCCGGCTGCTGATCGTGCCGCCGGACCTCGGCTACGGCGCCGGTGGCAACGGTGTCCCGCCGAACGAGACGCTGGTCTTCGTCACCGACGCGGTGCAGGTCGGCCGCTAGCCGCGGGCCGAACAACCGCCGATTGCGCGACCGCGCAGGCGGTCAACTACCCTGGTCGGGATGCGCGTTGTTGCGCTGCACCCCGATCAGGGCGCGACGTCCCATGCGGGGACACCACTGAACTACGAACCAAGGAGCATGTCCGTGAAGAGCACCGTCGAGCAGCTGAGCCCGACCCGGGTCCGGATCAACGTCGAGGTGCCCTTCGAGGAGCTGAAGCCCGACTTCGACAAGGCGTACAAGGCGCTGGCCCAGCAGGTCAAGATCCCCGGCTTCCGTCCCGGCAAGGCCCCGGCCAAGCTGATCGAGACCCGCGTCGGCCGTGGCGCCGTGCTGGAGCAGGTCGTCAACGACGCGCTGCCGGGCCGCTACGCCGAGGCCGTGCAGACCTCCGAGGTGAAGGTCATCGGCCAGCCCGAGATCGAGATCACCAAGATCGAGGACGGCCAGGAACTGGCGTTCACCGCCGAGGTCGACGTGCGCCCCGAGATCACCCTGCCCGATTACTCGGGCATCGAGGTGACCGTCGACGCCTACACCATCGAAGACGCCGACATCGAGCAGCAGCTCACCTCGCTGCGTCAGCGTTTCGGCACCCTCACCGGTGTCGAGCGCGCCGTGCAGGACGGCGACTTCGTGTCGATCGACCTCTCGGCCACCGTCGACGGCGAGGACGTCCCGGAGGCGGCCACCACCGGGCTGTCGCACGAGGTCGGTTCGGGTCAGCTGATCGAGGGCCTGGACGAGGCCGTCACCGGTCTGCAGGCCGGCGAGTCCAAGGAGTTCACCTCCACCCTGGTCGCCGGCGACCACGCGGGCAAGGAAGCCGTGATCACCGTGACCGTGCAGTCGGTCAAGGAGCGCGAGCTGCCCGAGGCCGACGACGAGTTCGCCCAGCTGGCCAGCGAATTCGACACCATCGACGAGCTGCAGGAAGACCTGAAGGGCCGCGTCGAGCGCGTCAAGAAGGTCGAGCAGGCCGGTCAGATCCGCGACAAGGTGCTCGACACCCTGCTCGAGACCGTCGAGGTCCCGCTGCCCGAGGCCGTGGTCAAGGCCGAGGTCGACGCGGTGCTGCACGACGCCGTGCACGGCTTCGACCACGACGAGGCCAAGCTGGCCGAGGCGCTCGAGGCGCAGGGCTCCTCCCGCGAGGAGTTCGACAAGGACACCCAGGAAGCCGCCGAGAAGTCGGTGAAGACCCAGCTGCTGCTCGACGCCATCGCCGAGGCCGAGAACACCCAGGTCGGCCAGCAGGAGCTGACCGAGCGAATCCTGTTCCAGGCCCAGCGTTACGGCATGTCGCCGGAGCAGTTCATCCAGCAGGTGCAGCAGGCCGGTCAGCTCGGTGCGGTGTTCGCCGACGTGCGTCGCGGTAAGGCGCTGGCCGGTGTCGTCGGCCAGGTCAAGGTCACCGACTCCGAGGGCAACACCGTCGACACCACCGAGATGTTCGGTGACGCCGAGGATTCCGCCGAGGCCGAGGTTGTCGAGGCAGCTGCCGAGTAGGTCCGGGTGGCGTGATTTGATTGCGTTCGAGCGTAGCGAGATTGCGCTCTGAGCGAAGAAGGGCGGTACCGGGAGTTCGGTGCCGCCCTGCTTCGTTAGTGTTTGTGACGACGAACCGTATGGCCGTTAGCAATCGGTGAGAAGAGAAGGCAGGTATCCGTGACAATCAACCAGGCAGGGGTCATGACAGCCGCTACTGCTGGTCTCAACCTCAGTGATTCGGTGTACGAGCGGCTGCTGCGCGAGCGCATCATCTTCCTCGGCACCCAGGTCGACGACGACATCGCCAACAAGCTGTGCGCGCAGATCCTGCTGCTCGACGCCGAGGATCCGACCAAGGACATCTCGCTCTACATCAACTCCCCGGGTGGTTCGGTCACCGCGGGCATGGCGATCTACGACACGATGCAGTTCGCCGAGTGCGACATCAAGACCGTCGCCATGGGTCTGGCCGCGTCGATGGGACAGTTCCTGCTCACCGCGGGGACCCCGGGCAAGCGTTTCGCGCTGCCGCACACCCGGATCATGATGCATCAGCCGTCGGCGGGCATCGGTGGTTCGGCGGCCGACATCGCCATCATGGCCGAGCAGTTCGCGCACACCAAGCGTGAGCTCAACCAGCTGCAGGCGCAGCACACCGGCAAGTCCGTCGAGCAGGTCACCGAGGACGCGGACCGCGACCGCTGGTTCACCGCGAAGGAAGCCCTGGAGTACGGCTTCATCGATCACGTGGTCAGCCACGCGAACCAGGCGAAGTAACGCCGCCGTCCCCCCTCACTCGAGACAAGCTTGGAGATAACGATGGCCAACCTCTTCGACCCGCGCGCCGGACACGGCCGCTCCGCCGCGGGCCTCCCGCAGGCGCGCTACATCCTGCCGCAGTTCACCGAGCAGACGTCCTTCGGCGTCAAGACCTCGGACCCGTACAACAAGCTGTTCGAGGAGCGGATCATCTTCCTGGGCAACCAGGTCGACGACGTCTCGGCGAACGACATCATGGCGCAGCTGCTGGTGCTGGAGTCCCAGGACCCCGACCGCGACATCACCATGTACATCAATTCGCCCGGTGGTTCGTTCACCGCGCTGATGGCGATCTACGACACCATGCAGTACGTGCGCCCCGACGTGGTCACGGTGTGCCTCGGCCAGGCCGCCTCGGCCGCCGCGGTACTGCTGGCCGCCGGTGCGCCCGGCAAGCGCGCCGCGCTGCCCAACGCGCGCATCCTGATCCACCAGCCGTCCTCGGGTGGGGTGCAGGGCCAGGTGTCCGATCTCGAGATCGCCGCGGCCGAGATCGAGCGGATGCGCCGCCTGATGGAGGTCACCATCTCGCGGCACACCGGCAAGTCCGAGGAGCAGGTCCGCAAGGACACCGATCGCGACAAGATCCTGACCGCCGAAGAAGCCAAGGAATACGGCATCGTCGACCAGGTCTTCGACTACCGGAAGCTCAGCGGCCAGAAGTGACACGCCCGGGCCCGTCGCCGTGTGTGGGCGGCGGGCCCACCTTTTTCCGGCGGGTCGGCTCACAATGGTGAGAACCCGCACAACCCTGAACAGAAACATGCGCGAGTTGTCGACCTCATTCGCGCACAGCAGGTACGGTCGACTCAGGGACCACTGCTCTGATTGACGGCACCGAAAACGCATTTTCCGGCCCAATCGGGAGACGACGGTCGCACTCGGACAAGGAAGTAGGGACCTACGAGATGGCGCGCATCGGAGACGGCGGCGATCTGCTCAAGTGCTCGTTCTGCGGAAAGAGCCAGAAGCAGGTCAAGAAGCTCATTGCGGGCCCCGGGGTCTATATCTGCGACGAGTGCATCGACCTCTGCAACGAGATCATCGAGGAAGAGCTGGCCGAGTCGAGCGAGGTCAAGCTCGACGAGCTGCCCAAGCCCTCGGAGATCCGCGACTTCCTGGAGAACTACGTCATCGGCCAGGACACGGCCAAGCGCACGCTGGCGGTGGCGGTCTACAACCACTACAAGCGCATCCAGGCCGGCGACAAGGGCCGCGACAGCCGCGGCGAGACCGTCGAGCTGGCCAAGTCGAACATCCTGATGCTCGGCCCCACCGGCTGCGGTAAGACCTACCTCGCGCAGACCCTCGCCAAGATGCTGAACGTGCCGTTCGCCATCGCCGACGCCACCGCGCTCACCGAGGCAGGCTACGTCGGTGAGGATGTCGAGAACATTCTGCTGAAGCTGATCCAGGCCGCCGACTACGACGTCAAGCGCGCCGAGACCGGCATCATCTACATCGACGAGGTCGACAAGATCGCCCGCAAGAGCGAGAACCCCTCGATCACCCGTGACGTCTCCGGCGAGGGTGTGCAGCAGGCGCTGCTGAAGATCCTGGAGGGCACCCAGGCGAGTGTGCCGCCGCAGGGCGGTCGCAAGCACCCGCACCAGGAGTTCATCCAGATCGACACCACCAATGTGCTGTTCATCGTGGCGGGCGCGTTCGCGGGCCTGGAGAAGATCATCTCCGACCGCACCGGTCACCGCGGCATCGGCTTCGGCGCCGAGGTCCGCTCCAAGGCCGAGGTCGACACCGACGACCACTTCGCCGACGTGATGCCCGAGGACCTGATCAAGTTCGGCCTGATCCCCGAGTTCATCGGCCGCCTGCCGGTCGTCGCCTCGGTGACGAACCTGGACAAGGAATCGCTGGTCAAGATCCTCTCCGAGCCGAAGAACGCACTGGTCAAGCAGTACGTCCGGCTGTTCGAGATGGACGGCGTCGACCTGGAGTTCACCACCGACGCCCTCGAAGCCGTCGCCGACCAGGCGATCCTGCGCGGCACCGGCGCCCGTGGCCTGCGCGCCATCATGGAGGAAGTCCTGCTCCCGGTGATGTACGACATCCCCGGCCGCGACGACGTCGCCAAGGTGGTCGTGAACGCCGACACCGTCACCGAGAACGTGCTCCCGACCATCGTCCCCCGCAAGGCCCAGCGCACCGAACGCCGCGAGAAGTCGGCGTAGCCGCACAACCGACGAAATCAGGGCCCGTACCTCCCGGAGGTGCGGGCCCTGATTTGTGTGGTGGGGTCTAGTTGTCGCGGAACGCCGGTGCCGCGGAGAGCAGATCCTCGGCGTCGTCGGCGGGGATCTCCGCCGAGGCGCGCGCGATGGCGGTGCTGTATCGCGCGCTGGCCGCGTTGTGGATCATCAGGGCGACACCGATCATCACCGGGGCGACACCGTGGACGGCGGCGTCGTAGAGGTTGCCCTCGCTGAGGTGGGGGTAGGTGTTGAGGGCGATGGTGAGGGTGAGCAGGAACAGCTCGGCGATCAGGACCTGGTTGCGGTTGCCCACCACGCCCCATTCGGAGACTCGGGTGGTGCCGACCATGATGATCACCAGGCAGACGCTGATCATCGCCTCCAGGCCGAAACTGGCCCAGTAGAGCGGGTCGCCGGGGCCGCCGGGGGCGAGGTTGTGCTGCACATTGACCGCCGACCACAGCATGCCCGCGATCACCACGCCGGCCAGGGCGCGCAGCGACCAGGTGCGGTGCTGGTAGAGGGAGGCCAGGCGGGCTCGGGGGTCGGATTCGCGGCGCTGGGCGGCGATCGCCTTGCGGGCCAGCATCAGGTCCGACATCTCGGCGCGCTCGAGCTCGGCGGTGGTCTCGCGCAGCCGGTCGGCGTGGGTCGAGGCGGATTTGATCTGCTTCCAGCGCTGATCGCGCTCGTAGGTGCGGATCTTCTCGGCCAGTTCGCGCTCGGCGCGCAACTCGTCCTCGGACAGCGCGTCGGTCAGCGCGGGGTCGGACTGATAGGCGATGCGACGCCTGGCCCGTTCCACCCGTGCGGGCAGCGAGACGACCTGGTCGTCGAGCGGGTTTTCCTCGCGCATCGCAACTCCAGTAAGCAAAGGGTTTCGCCGGGTCGCGTCATTCTTAGCGTATCGAGCGGCGGAGTACACATCCGCGGGCCGAATTGGTGCGGCCCGCGGACGCCGGAAAACCTCTGGCGCGCAACTGTGTAGCTGTCGGTGCATCGTCGCGGGGGGACGGTGACGATCGGTGAGCCGATCGCGCCCGGGGTCGAGGAGCTTCGTTGATCCTCCGTGGTTCGCCGTTGAACCTTGATCCCGTTCTGATGCTTCTGTTGATGTGTCGTCGCAGGTGGATGGGGTGTTACGCCCGTCACAACATTGTGTGGGCGAGCCTACCGGCGACGATCCTTTCGTCCGTTTGGTCCGTCCTACTGAGCGGTCACCCATTACGACGGGCTGACCACGCAAAACTCATCGGCGTATCCTCGCGGTGTGTCGGACTGGTGCTGCCGATCTCGTGCTGTTTACTCGGTCCGTCAATCAGATGTTCGAGTGACGAGTGGAAGCGGAGGAGACATGGCACTGCCTACGATGACCGCCGAACAGCGCACCGAGGCGTTGGCCAAAGCGGCTGCCGTGCGCAAGGCGCGCTCGGAACTGATCGGCAAGGTGAAGGAGGGCAAGGTCACCGTCGCCGATCTGCTCAAGAAAGCCGACAGCGACGACCTGGTCAAGAAGACCAAGGTCGCTGCCGTGATCAAGGCACTGCCGGGCGTCGGCCCGGTGAAGGCCGCCAAGCTGATGGATCAGGCCGAGATTCCCGAGGATCGCCGCATCGGCGGTCTCGGCGCTCGCCAGCGCGCGGCGCTGCTCGACGCGCTCGAGGCCTGAGCCGAAGCACGATCCGACGCCCGTGGCCGAAGTTCCACGGGCGTCGGGACGATCACCGGGTCACACGCAGTAGGTCAGCAGGAAATCATTGATACGCAGGCGCCAGCCCGGTTGCAGCTCGATCGGGAGGGTGCCCACCCGGGACCATCGTTCGCTGTCGGGGGCGGCGAAGAAGGTGCCCGAGGTCGCGGGGGCTTCGCGGACGAACACCTTGCCACGGTCGGGGGCGACGAAGGCATGGACCCGCGAGACCTGCCGGTCCCGTTCGATCAGAATCGGCGTCGCGGCCGCGGTCCGCACCGAATCGTCGCCGGAGGGGTTGCGGCCGAGCACATAGGGCCGGTCCAGGGGGTAACTGAGTCCCTCCTCGGTGACCAGCGCGCCGCGCGGACTGCTCGCGGTCCCGGCGCCTTTGCTCAGCGCCACCGGTTCGGCGCGTTTGGCGGCGTCGAGTGCCTGGGACCAGGCCAGCGGTGCCGCTGTCGCGGGGGTGTTGCGCTGGCCGGTGCTGACGGTCACGCCCTCGCCGGTAGCCGGGCGCCGGCCCGTGCTCACGGTGGCGCTGTCGGGGCTGCCCGCCTCGCTCGGTGGGCGCGCGACGAAGCCGGAGGGTGCGTCCGTGGCGGGGAATCCCGAGGTCGGGGGTAGTGGGGTGGCGCCGGTGGCTGGTCGGGCGGCCGGGGCCCGCAGTGCCTGGAAGCCGGTGGCCTCGGTGGGCGCGGGTTCGTCGATGGCGTCGGCGCGGCGCGGGGCGGGATTGCGGCGGCGGCCGAGGGTGAGTACGAAACCGTTGCCGTTGACGATGCCGGCGCGCAGATCGGTGCGCGGATTGGCGCTGGTGGGGTCGGCCAGCTCGGCGCCGACCGCGATCCGCCTGACCGGTTCGCGGATGATCTCGTCGACCCAGGTGAAGGCGCGGTCGCCGGCCAGGCGGCGATTGCCCTCGGCGCCGGAGATCTCCGCGATCACCGCGCCGCGCAGCAGGATCAGCGTCCCGTCGGCGGTGGGCGCGAGGACACCGAACGGTGGGGGAGCCGAGGCGCCGCCGAAGACCACCCCGGCCAGGCGCTGGGCCAGCGCCGCACCGGGTGCGGTGGCCGCGGTGCTGTTCGCGACGGTCTCGACCGCGCCGAGCAGCCGATCGGTGGACGGGGTCTCCCCGGCCAGATAGACGACGACGTCCCCGAATCGGGCGACGATCCCGGTCCCCGGCACGATGGCCACGGTGGACGAATGCGCGTGCATCAACGCCTCCTTGTCGGACTGGCTGTAGCCAGCATAGGTGGCGCGACCGGACGGTGCGGCGGGCTGAACAATCCGCACAATCCGCGAACATCGTTCGTGCCAAACGTCGTTCGTCCGCCGCGTATGATCTGCCCATGAATGCCGCACCCGTCAGTCGCCGGGCCCGACCGGCGAAAGCGCCACTGAGCCGCGAGATCGTGATCGAGGCCGGACTGCGCATCCTCGACACCGACGGCCTGGCCGCGCTCACCATGCGCCGCGTCGCCCAGGAGCTCGACACCGGGGCCGCCTCGCTCTACGTCTACGTCGCCAATCGCGACGACCTGATGACCGGCATGCTCGACCAGGTGCTGTCCACGGTCGCGGTCCCCACCGAGGGTGATTGGCGGGTGCGGCTCACCACCCTGGTCGAGACGGTCATCGACGCGCTCGGCCGGCACGAGGGCCTGGCCATGGTGGCCTTCGGCCGGATCCCGACCACCGGGCACGCGCTCGGCGTCGTCGAACAGGTGCTCGCGCTGCTCCGCGAGGGCGGCCTCGACCCCGCGACCGCGGCCTGGGCCGTCGACCTGATCCACCTGCACATCACCGCCGAGGCCGCCTGCGCCGCGGGCGGGACCGAGCCGGCCTACCTCACCGAGATCACCCGCCGGTTCGCCGAGCTGCCCGCCGACCGGTATCCCACCCTGGTCGCACTGCGCGCGCAGCTGCTCGACGGTGACGGCGAGGCCAGGGCCCGCTGGGCTCTGCGCGCCCTGCTCAACGGCATCCTGGCCACCCCGGTCCCCGCGTGATGCGCGGCCCCGTCCCGCAGACCGCCGCCCGCAGCGAACCCGTCGGCGGGCCGATCCGGCTCGCCACCGAGGCCGACATCGCGGCACTGCAGGAGATCGAACGCCGGGCCGGTGCGCCCTTCGCCGAGGTGGGGATGACGGCGGTCGCCGAGGACGAGCCGCCCACCGCCGACACCCTGCGCGAGTTCATCACCGCCGAGCGGGCCTGGGTGTGGCCCGACCCGGCCGGCCACCCGATCGGCTACCTGGTGCTCGGCCTGGTCGACGGGCAACCGCACATCGACCAGGTCTCCGTCGACCCGGCGCACGCCGGCCTGCGCATCGGCAAACGCCTGATCGACCACGCGGTGACCTGGGCCAGCGCTCACGGCCTGCACGAGATCACCCTGACCACCTTCACCCAGGTCCCGTGGAACGGCCCGTACTACGAGCGCCTCGGCTTCCACTACATCCCGGCCGCCGAGGAAACCCCGGAACTCCGCGCCATCCGCGCCGCCGAGATCGCCCATGGCCTGGACGAATGGCCGCGCGCCTCGATGCGCGCCGAGCTGGGCAGGTGGTCGGCCGGCTGAGGGTGTCAGCGGGCCGGTCAGCTGTCGACGGTGGCGTGCCGGGCGATCGCCGACGCGGCGGCGGGTAGGGCGGCGGCGCGGTCGGCGGGGACCAGGCCGATGCGGGTGCGGCGGTCGAGGAGGTCGTCCACGGTGATGGCGGCCTCGTGGGTGATGGCGAAATCGAATTCGGCGACGGTGACGTCGATGCCGGGGGCGACCGGTTCGCGCAGGGCGGGGTCGGCGAGCCAGGCCGAGACGATCCGGCTCGCTTCGCTGCCGTAGCGCTCGATCAGGACCGGGGGCGCGTCGATACGGTCGCGGGCGGCGCCGGCGACCGCGCCGACCAGCGGCAGCCGGGCGGTGCGGCAGTTCGCGGCGGGCAGACCGGCGGCGGCCACCGCGGCGTCGACGGCGTCCTGTGCCATCTGCCGGTAGGTGGTGAGTTTGCCGCCGACCACGGTGATCAGCCCGTCGGGGGAGGTGAGGACCGCGTGCTCGCGGGAGATGTCGGCGGTGCTGTCCTCGGCGGTCTTCAGCAGGGGGCGCAGGCCGGCGAAACGGCCGCGGATGTCGGCGCGGGTCAGTGGTTCGCGCAGCGCGGTGTTGATGGTGGTGAGCAGGAAGTCGATCTCGGCCTCGGTGGGCTGGGGCTCGTCGGGGATCGGGCCGGGCGCGTCCTCGTCGGTCAGGCCCAGGTAGACGCGGCCGTGCGCGGCGGGCAAGGCGAAGACGAAGCGGCTGATGCTGCCCGGCACCGGCACGGTGAGCGCCGCGCTGAGCCCGCCGAACGCGGCGGCGTCGAAGACCAGGTGGGTGCCGCGGCTGGGCCGCAGTTCGATGCTGTGGTCGAGCTCGCCGGCCCAGACCCCGGTCGCGTTGATCACCGCTCGCGCGCGGATCGACAGCGTCTCGCCGTTGATCGTGTCGCGCAGCTGCACCGAGTCACCGGTCGCGGTGACCGCGGCCGTTCTGGTCAGCACGGTCGCGCCCTGGGCGGCGGCGGTGCGGGCCAGCGCGACGACCAGGCGGGCGTCGTCGACGAGCTGGCCGTCCCAGGCCTGCAGACCGCCGCGCAGACCCTCGCGACGCACGGTCGGCGCGAGGCGCAGCGCCTCGGCGGCGGCGACCCGGCGCGAGCGCGGCAACGTGTCGACGGAGGTGTGCGCGGCGATCCGCAGCGCGTCACCGGCCGCGAAACCGGCACGGATCAGCGAACTCTGGGTGGCCTTGATCCCGGGCAGCAGCGGCACGAGCTGGGGGAGCGGGCGGACCAGATGCGGTGCGGTGGTGCGCAACAGGATGCCGCGCTCGACCGCGCTCTCGTGCGCGATGCCGACGCGCCCGCTCGCCAGGTACCGCAGCCCGCCGTGCACCAGTTTGGAACTCCAGCGGCTGGTGCCGAACGCGAAATCGTGGCGTTCCACCAGCAGGGTGCGCAGTCCGCGCGCGGCGGCGTCGAGCGCGACGCCGGCGCCGGTGACGCCCGCGCCGATCACCACCACATCGACGTCGGGGTGATCGCCGAGGGCGGTGAGGTCGGCGGTGCGGCGGGTCGCGTCGAGGGCGGGGTGGGCATCAGGAGTCATCACAGTCCTTGTCGCGTGGCGGGATCAGGTAACCCTCGATCGCCCTCGACAACTCGACGTCGAACTCCGCACCGGCCAGCAGCGGGGCCACCGTGCCCGCCGACTGCACCGCCGACTGGGTGATCAGCAGCAGCATGGCCGCCATCTGCTCGGCCTCGCCCGCCCGGATCGACCCGTCGGCGTGGCCGAGCCGGATCGCGGTCGCGAACAGCTCGATGAGTGTGCGCTGATTGCGGCCCAGCCGGCCGAACACGTAGGTGAGCATGAGATCGGTGTCGGTGCGGAAGATCTTGGCGAACACCGCGTTCGCCCGGATCGCGGCCGCACCGGCGACGATGCCGTGGACCAGCCGGTCCCGGCCCAGGCCGGTGTCCGGCATGGTCGCGGCGACGATCGTGCGTAGCTCACGCACCAGCAGTTCCGCGATCAGCGACCCGGTGTCGGGCCAGCGGCGATAGACCGTCGGCCTGCTGACCCCCGCGCGCCGCGCCACCTCGGTGAGCGTGGTGCGGCGCACGCCGAAGTCGACGACGCAGGCCCGGGTGGCATCGAGGATCGCCACATCGGTGGGCGAGAGCTGCTCGTCAGCGTGGGTCGCGAGGTCGATCATCGTGGGTCACCGCCGGTGGGTTCGATGGGCGCCGGGGATGTGACGCCGATGGTCGTGCTGGAACGCCCAAGGGTATCGAGCGGTCCGGTGAGCTCGTCGCCGTGAAACGGCGGCAGTGACATCCGACAGTGTTCGGGTGCCGAACTCGAGGACATTTCGTTGGTTACTGCTTGACACTATATGTCATTATGTAACGCATGGTCGAGATGCAAGAGCACAAGCCCGGCTCCGCCACCGTGGCACCGGACATGGTGTGGGACGCCTGGGGTGTCCCCGCAGGACACCAGCCCCTGTCCCCGCAGATCCGTGGCCTGCTCGCGCAGGTGTTCGGGATCTCGGGTGAACCCGTCGCGCGCCGGGCCGCGGCCGAGGTGCCGCTGCGCCCCAGCACGCTCACCGCGACCGATCGGGCCGGACTGGCCGCGCTCGTCGGTGACGAACATCTCAGCACCGACGACCTCGTCCGCCTGCGCCACGCGGGCGGCAAGAGCACCCCGGACCTGCTGCGCCGCCGCGCCGACGGCCCGCAGGACGCGCCCGACGCGGTGGCCTTCCCCGCCGACCACGCGCAGGTCCTCGCCCTGCTGCGGTACTGCGCCGAGCACGCCGTCGCGGTGGTCCCGTTCGGCGGCGGCACCAGCGTCGTCGGCGGTGTCGACCCGGTGCGCGGGCAGTTCGGCACCGTCCTGGCGATCGATCTGCGCCGCCTCGACACCCTCACCGAGGTCGACCCGATCGCCGGCACCGCCACCCTCGGCGGCGGGCTCACCGGCCCGCGGGCCGAGCAGTTGCTCGCCGGGCACGGGCTCTCGCTCGGGCATTTCCCGCAGAGTTTCGAATTCGCCAGCATCGGCGGTTTCGCGGCGACCAGGTCGTCGGGTCAGGCCTCGGCGGGCTACGGCCGCTTCGACGACATGGTCCAGCGGCTGACCGTCGCGACCCCGCAGGGCCCGATGCACCTCGGCCGCGCCCCCGCCTCGGCGGCCGGGCCCGACCTGCGCGAACTGTTCGTCGGCTCCGAGGGCACCCTCGGCATCATCACCGCCGTCACCGTGCGGGTGCATCCGGTGCCCGAGACCACCGCCTATCAGGCGTGGTCGTTCCCCGACTTCGCCACCGGCGCCACCGCACTGCGCAGCGTCGTGCAGGCGGGTGCGGCGCCGACGGTGCTGCGCCTGTCCGACGAGGCCGAGACCGGCCTGAACCTGGCCCGCTCCGGTGATGTGGGCGGCGCACCCGTCGCCGGTTGCCTGGCCATCACCACCTACGAGGGAACCGCAGCCCACGTCGCGGCCCGTGCCGCGGAGGCGGCCGCGCTGCTCACCGCCGCGGGCGGCACGGCACTGGGCGAGACCGCCGCCCAGCAGTGGGAGCACGGCCGCTTCGCCGCGCCGTACCTGCGCGACGCGCTGCTCGATGTCGGCGTGCTGTGCGAGACCCTGGAGACCGCGACCACCTGGTCGAACCTGGCCAACCTCAAAACGAAGGTCACCGGCGCGCTGATGGACGCGCTCAGCGCCCAGGGCACGCCGGGGCTGGTCATGTGCCATATCTCGCACACCTACCCGACGGGCGCCTCGCTGTATTTCACCGTCGTCGCCAAGCAGCTCGACGATCCGCTCGGGCAGTGGGCCCTCGCCAAGCGCGCGGCCGGTGACGCGATCATCGCCGCCGGCGGCACCATCACCCACCACCACGCCGTCGGCGCCGACCACCGGCCGTGGATGAGCGCCGAGGTCGGTGAGCTGGGCGTGCGGGTCTTGCGCGCGGTGAAACGGGAACTCGACCCCGCCGGGGTGCTCAATCCTGGAAAGCTGGTGCCGTGAACGAACATTCGGTGCGACGCGTACTCGTCGTGACCAACCCGCACTCCGGTGCGGGCCGCGGTGACGGAGTGACCGGCGCGGTACTCGACGTCCTGCTCGGCAGCGGTGTCGCGGTCACCGAGGTGCGCGAGGACAGCGCGGCCGAGTCGGTCGATCGGGTCCGCGCAGCGGTGACCAGCGCCGCCGACCGACCCGACGCGGTGGTGTGTGTCGGCGGCGACGGCCTGATGAACGCGCTGCTGCCCGCGCTCGCGCACAGCACGGTGCCGCTGGCGCTGGTGCCCGCGGGCACCGGCAACGACCTGGCCCGCGCGCTCGGCGTGCCGGTCGACGACCCGCGCGCGGCCGCCGGAATCGTGCTGCGCGGCCGTTCGCGCGCCATCGATCTCGGCCGCATCGAGTCGCCGCACGAGACGCCGACCTGGTTCGCCACCGTCGTCGGCACCGGTTTCGACGCGCGAGTCACCCTGCGCGCCAACGAGATGCGGTACCCACGCGGTCCGCTGCGCTACACCTTCGCCGCGGTCGCGGAGCTCATGCGCGGCTACACCCTGCCGTTCCGGATCGAACTGTCCGGCCTCGCGCCGGGCGCGCTGGACAATCCGGCCGGTGACCACACCGTCGTCGAGACCGCCGCCGTGATGGCGCCGATCGGCAACACCCGCACCTACGGCGGCGGCATGCTGGTCTGCCCGGAGGCCGCCGACGACGACGGCTATCTCGACATCACCGTGGTCGGGGCGGTGTCGCGGCTGGAGATGGCGCGGCTGCTGCCCGCACTGTCGGCGGGTAAGCGGATCGACCATCCCGCGACCAAGCGCTACCGGGCACGCCGCATCACCGTCACCGCGCCCGGCGGCTACGCCACCGCCGACGGCGAGCCCGCCGGCATGCTGCCGGTCACGGTGCAGGCGATGCCGGGCGCGCTGACGGTGCTGGTGCCCTGAGTTCCGGCGGATCGAACACGATCCGGGTGACCGCGCTGAGAGTCGGCCGGTCGATGATCACCGCCGACGCGGCCGCCAGCGGCGTCGCGTCGGCGCTGGTGGCCGAGGTCCCGGTGCGGGCGCCGAGCTCGCGCATCATCCGTTCCCAGCGGTGGCAGTGGGCGGTGAAAGCCAGCCCGTTGACACGTCTGCCCCGGGTGAACTGCCCGTGCCTGGCCTGGGTGGCGGGCACATCGATGAGCACCATGTGCAGCTCGCGGCGGCCCTCGACGGCCCAGCGGGTGATGAGCCTGCGGCTCCAGCCGAAGGTGGCGCAGTCGTGGATGGCGACCGGCCCGTCGGCGGCGCGCAGGGCGTCGCGGATCGCGCGATAGTGCAGCAGGTGCACCAGCGGGCGCCACAGCGCGTACGGAATCGCGCCGAGCCGATGCCGCAGCCGGTTACGGGTGTGATGGGAATCGAGCACCAGTGCGCCTGTGGGCGTGCGCACGGGTTCCTCGGCGTCGGGCCCGGCGGCGAAGAACCGGTGCAGCGCAGTGGATTTGCCCGCGCCCGGGACACCGGCGAAGACCAGCACGCAGGCGGCGGGGTAGCGGAGCTCCGCGACCTCGCTCGCGCGCAGGTCCAACAGGGCGACCGGGGCCACGGTGCGAGGCGGCGCGGGTCGGGGAACGGGGGCAGCGGAATCGAGCGGGGGTGTCACCCTCTCCAGACTCCGCGAAAACAGACAATTCGGCAATCCGGGGAGACCCTGAACTTCTCGCGGAGCGTGTTGCCGGACAAGGCTTTCCGCGTGTCGCACGGTGCGTCGATGTGAACCGTGACAACTCCACCCGGCGAAGCTGAGAATTCCATATGGATTCGGCTTACAGCGTCGAAACGCCGGTAGGCTCACACACGTAGACGGAATCTTCGGTGTCCCTCATCCACCGAAGATTCCGTCTGTGTTTGTTGGAGCGCTGGCGCGCTCGAGTTCGCGCCCCCTTGGGTCCCGTCGATCAGGCACCGTGGCTTGCTCCTTCGTCGCCTACGCCACGGCGCCTGAT
>NZ_JBHZBX010000026.1:0-61767 GCF_042755165.1 Nocardia sp. NPDC059177
TTTTTAAACCCCCCCCCCGTGGGGCCCCGTCTCACCGCCACCGTTTCTTGCTCCTTCGTCGCCTACGAAACGGCGCCTGATCGACGGGACGGGCGCGAACCGCCGCTTCGCGGCGATCCCTCCTCGGGGTCGGGATGTGCGGGGCTGGGGATGCGGTCGGCTCGGCCTCGCACCTTCGCCGCGTGCGGTGTCCGGATCTGCACATCTGATTCGGACACCGCACGTCTACTCGGCTGTGCCTACGGTGTGGCAGTGAGTTCGCTGGGTCTGCCGCATCGTGTGCTCGGCCGAGGCACGACGCGATCACAGTGTTGCGTGGGGTAAGGTACGCCACCCGCGTCGTCGCCGGGCATGGTCTAGTTTAGTGCACCGAGCGAGAATAGTCATCAACTTAATTCCAGAAATTCCCTGGCATGTTCAGTGGATTGCCACATGTTTCCACCCAATCAAGAGAGAATTGTCAGTAACATAGTCGTCCGGAGAGGAAGTCCCGCCGCCGCGTACCCGCGTCGGCGGCTGGGCCGACGACGGGGACGAGAATGGGAATCAACTGGCGAGCGGCCGGGCGCGGATTCACGCGGACGGCCCCGGCGAGCGGTCTCGTCGGCGGGTCGACGCTGCCGCCCACGCGGCGCGGACCCGCCGCGCCGGGCAGCCCCACCGTCGCGGTCTTCGGCGCGGGTCCGGCGGGGCTGACCGCCGCCCACGAACTGGCCGAACGCGGCTGCACGGTCACGGTCTACGAGCGTCGCACCGCCCCGGGCGGCAAGTGCCGTACGGTCTCCAGCAATCGGATCTTCGGCTTCCACCACAATCTGCCCGACACTCTGCGCCGCATTCCGGTGCGCGGCAACCGTCACGGGGTCCACGACAATCTGATCCAGGTCGACGCGACCACGATCGCCAGCACGGAACGCGGCAATCACACGGTGCCGCAGCCGTTTCCGCTGTCCTCGCGCCGAACCCCGATGACACCACGGCAATTCGCCGACTCGACCGTGCCGGTCTTCGAGACCCTGTTCCGGCTGCCACCGCACGAGGCGCTCTTCGCCGCCGAACGGCTCGCGGTGTACGTGTCCAGCTGCGACGAGCGCAAACTCGGGCAGTGGGAGCGGATGAGCTGGTCCGATTTCGCCGGGCTGCCGCACTGCTCGGCCGACTACCACCGGTTCCTCGACGACGGCTTCCTCCGCTCGCTGATCGCGACGACATCCGCCGGCTGCAGCGCGCATTCGATCGGGCTGACCGGCGAGGACTACATCTGGTCGCTGCTGAATCTCGACGACAACGGCGGTGGTCACGACCGCGTCTTCGACGGGCCGGGCAGCGAGGCGTTCATCGATCCCTGGATCACGCACCTGCGCTCACTCGGTGTCACCATCGTGCTCGGCGCGCGGCTGACCGGATTCGAGACCGACGGCGCGCACATCAGCGCGGCGACGGTGACCGACAACACCGGAGCCCGGCACACCGTGCGGGCCGACCACTACCTCAGCGCGATACCCCTGGACAAGGTGCCCGCGGTCCTCTCGCCGGATATCCTCGCCGCCGACCCGCGCCTGGCCGCGATCGCCGAACTGCACTCGGCCTGGCTGGTGGGCATCCAGTTCTTCCTGCGCAGGCGCGTGGCCCCGGCCCGCGGCCAGGTCGCCTATCTCGACGCACCATGGCGGCTGACCTCGATCAGCGCGGGACACCTCCGGCACCGGCCACTGCGCCGCCACCGCGACGGGAGCGTGGCCGATGTGCTCTCGGTGACCATCGCCGAATGGGACGCGCCGGGCCTGGTCACCGGCAAGACCGCCCGGCAGTGCACCCCCGGCGAACTGGCCGCCGAGACCTGGGCGCAGCTGCGGGCCCACGCCGATCCGGCCGACGGCGAACCACTCACCGGCGACCTGGTGCACTCCTGGCTGGTCGACCCGTCACCGACCGGCGCGGGCACCCGCGAGATCGCCTACGACGACGCCCTGTTCGTCCCGCAGCCCGGATCGTTGGCCGACCGGCCGCACGCCGGCACCGGGCTGGACAACCTGTTCCTGGCCGGCGACTGGATCCGCACCGGCACCAACATCCCCTGCCTGGAGGGCGCGAACGAGAGCGGCAGACTGGCCGCGAACGCTATCCTGCGCGCGAGCGGGTCGGCGGCGGGCGCCGTCCCGATCACGCCGCGGTTCCGGATGCCGCTGTGGGAACCCCTGAAACTGGCCGACAGCGCGCTGTACCAGGCGGGTCTGCCCAACACCTTCGACCTGATCGACCGCCGCTACCCGGTGCGCTGAACGACGCGGGCGCCCGGCCGGAAACCGGCCGGGCGCCCACTCCCCTCCTCGTCAGAGGCCGAACGTCTTACCGATGATGTCGCGCTGGATCTCGCTGGTCCCACCGAAGATGGTCGACACCAGGGCGCCGCGGACATGCTTTTCCATGTCGAACTCGCGGGCGTAGCCGTAGCCACCCATCATCTGCATCCCGGCCAGGGCGACCTGCTTGGAGGTCTCGGTGGCCTTGAGCTTGGCCATCGACGCCTCGCGGGCGAAGGTCTTGGCCGGGTTGGCGTCCACCGCGGCGGCGACGCTGTAGACCAGCAGCTTGGTGCACTCGATCTCGGTCGCGAGATCGGCGATCCGGTGCCGCAGGGCCTGGAAGGAACCGATCGGCCTGCCGAACTGCTTACGCTCGCTGATGAACTGCAAGGTGTCCTCGAAGGCGCGCTCGGCGGCACCGAGGCTCATCGCCGCCAGGATCAGGCGCTCGAAGTTCAGGCCCGTCATCAGCTGACGCCAGCCGTTGCCCACCTCACCGACGACCGCGTCCTCGGGGAGCACACAGTCGGTGAAGTACAGGTCGTTGGTTTCCTTCTGGTTGCCCATCAGCTCGATCGGGCTGATCTTGAGGCCCGGGGTGTCGGCGGGCACGTGGAACATGGTGAGTCCCTCGTGCTTGCCGCCACTGCGGTCGGTGCGCGCCACCAGCAGGATGTTCTCGGAGATGTGCGCGTTCGAGCACCAGGTCTTCTGGCCGTTGATCAGCCAGCCGTCGGTGGTCTTCTCCGCGCGGGTGGTGATGTTGCCGACGTCGGAGCCCGCCTCCGGCTCCGACATCGAGATCGACTGCGACGCACCGCGCACGATGCCGCGCAGCACATTGTCCTTCTGCGCCGCCGAGCCGAATTTGGCGTAGGCGCCGCCGGTGATCAGGGTCGGGCCGATGGCACCGATCGGCAGCAGGCCGCGCAGGCTCTCCTCGAGCAGGATGCACATGTCGACCATCGAGGCGTCCGAGCCGCCGTACTCCTCGGGCACGGTCAGGCCGAGCCAGCCGAGCTCGGCCATCTTGGCGTAGACCCCGGCGTTGTGCTGCTCGGCATCGTGGTCGGTCAGCGCGTCGCGCTTCTCCCTGGTGCCTGCCTCACGCTTGGCGAACGCGGCGACCGCCGCGGCGAAATCCTGCTGTTCCGGGCTGAATTCGACGCCCATGAGTGTGTCCCTCTGCTTTCGTGTTCCGTGGATCTAGCGGTCTACTTGGCGCGCCCGAAGCGGCGCGCGGTCAGCTTGCGCACCATCGACATGGTCGACTCGGTGCGGGAGAACGAGAGCAGCGCCATGCCGGGGATGACGAAGCGCTGCCGGGCGATCGAGTGCGGCCGGGTGAAGCCGAGCAGGCCGGCGGCGCCGTGGATGCGGCCGATACCGGACTCGCCGACGCCACCGAAGGGCAGCGCCGGAATGGCGGCGTAGGCGGCCGGGCTGTTCACCGAGGTCGCGCCGACCCGCAGCTGCCGGGCGATCTCCATGCCGCGCTTGCGGGAGAACACCGTGGAGGCCAGGCCGTAGCGGGAGGCGTTGGACAGCCGGATGGCCTCCTCGACATCGCGCACGCCGCGGATGGTCAGGGTGGGGCCGAAGGTCTCCTCCACGACCGCCGCCGAGTCCTCGGGGGCGTCGAGCAGCACGATCGGGCTCACGTACGGCGCCTGGATCGAATCGCGGCTGCCGAAGACCGCCTTGGCGCCCTTGGCCAGGGCGTCCTCGACGTGCTCGGTGACGATGCCGAGCTGCGCGGGCAGGGTCATCGGACCGTAGGCGGCCTCGGGGCCCGAGCCCGGCCGCAGATCGGCGACCCGCTTCTTCACCTCGGCGAGGAACTCGTCGAGCACCGAGTTCACCACATAGCAGCGTTCGGTACCGACGCAGGTCTGCCCGGAGTTGGCGATCGCCGACCAGACCACCGCGTCGGCGGCCGCGGCGACATCGGCGTCCTCGGCGATGATCGCCGCGTCCTTGCCACCGCATTCGAGGACCACCGGGGTCAGCTTCTGGGCGGCGGCGGCCATGATCCGCTTGCCGGTGGCGGTGGAGCCGGTGAAGGCGATCATGTCGACATCGGACTCCACCAGCGCGCGGCCGGTCTCGCCGTCACCGCTGATGACGCTCAGAATGCCCTGCGGCAGTGCGGGATTGGCCTTGGTGAAGGCGTCGGCGAACCAGTGCCCGACCCCGATGGTCAGCTCGCTGGGCTTGAAGACGACGGTGTTGCCCGCGGCCAGCGCGTAGGCGATGGAGCCGTTCGGTGTGTACACGGGGTAGTTCCACGGGCCGATCACGCCGACCACACCGTGCGGCCGCTGCTCGATCACCGCCTCGTGGTTGGCCATCATCAGGCCGGGGAAAACCTTCTTCGGCTTCAGTACCTTGTGCGCATTGTCCGCGGCCCAGTTCAGGTGCTCGACGGCGGTGATGACCTCGAGGTAGGCGTCCTCGAGCGGCTTGCCGTTCTCGGCCTTGATCAGCTCGCAGAACTCATCGATGTTGTTGATGATGCCTGCGGCCCAACGTAGAAGTGCCCGCTTCCGCTCGGTGAACCCGAGTTCACTCCACGTCTGCGCAGCCGACCGAGCACGCGCGACAGCAGCGGCGACGCTCGCGGCATCGTCGACGGCCCAGCTGCCGACCGGCTCACCGGTGGCCGGATTCGTGGTGCGCACGATCTTCGCAGAAATGGGGGCGGTAGTGGGGGTTTCGGTCATTCTCGACCATCCTTCAGATAGCTCGACGGCAGCCCCGCTCGACACGGGACGGGCGGGGCGCCCACGGGTTGCAGCACACTGCGCGGCATATTGACAGGTCGCGCCAGCCGCCGTTAAGTTAATCATAATTCTCGTTAAGTTAATCACGATTCTCTTCAGTTGCAAAGAGCTATCACCGCTCGGCGGCACTGCGGGGAACGTCGAATCCGGAGGGAGAGCGCAATGCTGCGCACCCGATTCACCGAGGCCTTCGGTGTCGAGCACCCGATCGTGCAGGGCGGCATGATGTGGGTAGGCCGCGCCGAGCTCGCCGCGGCCGTCTCGGAAGCGGGCGGTCTCGGCATCATCACCGGGCTGACCCAGCCGACGCCGCAGGCGCTGCGCGAGGAGATCGCCCGCGCGCGTGACCTCACCGACAAGCCGTTCGGGGTGAATCTCACGATCTTGCCCTCCATCACTCCCCCGCCGTACGAGGAGTACCGGCAGGCGATCATCGACGGCGGCGTGCCGATCGTGGAGATCGCGGGCGGCAATCCGGCCACCCACCTGCCCTTCCTCAAGGACGCGGGCATCAAGGTGCTGCACAAATGCACCAGTGTGAAGCACGCGCTCAAGGCCCAGCAGGTGGGCGTGGACGCGGTCAGCATCGACGGCTTCGAATGTGCCGGTCACCCGGGTGAGAACGACACCCCGGGTCTGGTACTCATTCCCGCCGCGGCGCGCGAACTCGAGATCCCGATGATCGCCTCCGGCGGTATCGCCGACGCGCGCGGGCTCGTCGCGGCCATGGCGCTGGGCGCCGACGGGGTCAATATGGGTACCAGGTTCCTGTGCACCGTGGAATCCCCGATCGCGCATGTCGTGAAGGAGAAGATCGTGGCCAACACCGAGCTCGACACCAAGCTGATCTTCCGCACCATGAACAACACCGCGCGCGTCGCCGACAATGCCGTCAGCCGCGAGGTGGTCGAGATCGAGCGTGCCGGTGGCACTTTCGCCGATGTGCGCGAGCTGGTCGCGGGCGCCCGTGGCCGCAAGGTCTACGAGGACGGCGATCTGGACGCCGGTATCTGGAGCGTCGGTCAGTGTCAGGGCCTGATCCACGACATCCCCACCTGCGCGGAGCTGGTGGCCCGGATCGTGCGCGAGGCCGAAGATCTCATCGCGGGCCGTCTGGCCGGCGCGCTCGTCGAGGCGGTGGCCCGATGAGCGAGAGCGTGCTGGTCGCCGAAGAACACGGGATCCTGCGGATCACCATCGATCGTCAGGCGCGGATGAACGCGATCGACCTGGCGGCCATGGACGAACTGGGCGAGCTGGTCGTCGGCGCGCAGAACCGCCCCGACGTGCGGGTCATCGTGCTGACCGGCGCGGGCAAGGCGTTCTGCACCGGCGCCGATCTGGCCGCCGCGGCGGCCGCGGGCGGCAACGAGGCCTCCCCGGAGCGGGTCATGGACAGCGCCAACGGCCTGATCCGCGCGATCGTGGACTCGCCGCTGCCGGTGATCGCCCGGATCAACGGGCCCGCCGCCGGTGTGGGTACCTCGATCGCGCTGGCCGCCGACCTGATCTACGCCGTCGACTCGGCCTACCTGCTGCTGCCGTTCACCTCCATCGGCCTGATGCCCGACGGTGGCGCGACCGCGATGGTCGCCGCCGCCATGGGCCGGGCCAGGGCCGCCGAACTGGCGCTGCTCGGTGCCCGGCTGCCCGCGCCCGAGGCGGCCGCCGCCGGCCTGATCAACCGCAGCCTGCCCGCCGACGAGATCGACGCCGAGATCGACGCGGTCGCGGCCAAACTCGCCGCCGGTCCGCGCCGCGCGCTGGAACTGACCAAGGCCGCGCTCAACGCCGCGACGCTGGTCGAGCTCGACGCCGCACTGGCCAGGGAGAAGGCCGGTCAGTCCGAGCTGCTGGTCTCGCCCGACTTCCTCGAGGGCATGACCGCCATGTTGACCCGCCGCGCACCGCGTTTCGCCGGTGCGCCCACGCCCATCGCCGACCCGGCCTGATCCACGCTCCCGAGGAGACGACCCCATGACCATTGCCGCAGAACCGCAGCGCTCGCGCCGCAACCACTGGATGAACCAGATCGCCATCCACGCCACCACCATCCCGAACGCGCCCGCGCTGCGCTACCTGGGTGAGACCACCACCTGGGGCGAGTTGCACGCGCGCGTGCAGCGCCTGGCCGACGCGCTCGCCCGGCGCGGCGTCGCCGCGGGCGACCGGGTGATGATCCTGATGCTCAACAACACCGAGTACATCGAATCGGTGTTCGCCATCAACACCCTCGGCGCCATCGCGGTGCCGGTGAACTTCCGGCTCACCCCGCCCGAGCTGGTCTACCAGGTCGACGACAGCGGCAGTGCCGTGGTGATCACCGACGCGGTGCTCGCGCCGCTGGTCAAGGCCGTGGCGGCGGGCACCGACACGCTGCGCACCCAGATCGTGGTCGGCGTGCCGACCGACGACGACGTGCTCGGCTACGAGGACCTGATCGCCGAAGAGGGCCAACCGCACGAGCCGCGCGATGTCCCCGAGGACTCGGCCGCGCTGATCATGTACACCTCGGGCACCACCGGCAACCCCAAGGGCGCGGTGTTGACCCACCTCAACATGCAGGCCCAGGCGCTGACCTGTATCCGGGCCATGCGCTACAGCGACGACGACATCGCCTTCTGCGCCTCGCCGCTGTTCCACATCGCCGGCCTGGGCAGCATCGCCTGCTGCTTCCAGCTCGGCGCACTGACCGTGATCCACCCGCTCAAGGCCTTCGACGCCACCGAGGTGCTCGACGCCTGGGAGCGCGAACGCGCCACCTCGGTGTTCCTCGTACCCGCCCAGTGGCAGATCGTCTGCGCCGATTCCAGTGTGCCGCAGCGTGATCTGCGCCTGCGGGTGATCAGCTGGGGCGCCGCGCCCGCCTCGGACACGGTGCTGCGGGCGATGGCCGAGACCTTCCCGGACGCGCTCAATGTGGCGGTGTTCGGGCAGACCGAGATGTCGCCGATCACCTGCGTGCTCGACGGCGAGGACGCCATCCGCAAGCTGGGCTCGGTCGGCAAGCCGATCCCGACCATCGCGACCCGCATCGTCGACGACGAGATGAACGATGTCGCCCCCGGCGAGATCGGTGAGATCGTGTACCGCGGGCCGACCATGATGCGCGAGTACTGGAACAACCCGAGTGCGACCGCCGACGCGTTCGCCGGTGGCTGGTTCCATTCCGGTGACCTGGTGCGCCGCGACGAGGAGGGCTTCGTCTATGTGGTGGACCGCAAGAAGGACATGATCATCTCCGGCGGCGAGAACATCTACTGCGCCGAGGTGGAGAACGTGCTGTTCGCCCATCCCCGCATCCGGGAGGCGGCGGTGATCGGCCGCGCCGACGAGAAGTGGGGCGAGGTCCCGGTCGCGGTGATCGCGGTGGAGGACGCCGAGGCGATCGCCCTCGCCGACCTCGAGGAGCACCTCAACGCCCATCTCGCCCGCTACAAGCACCCCAAGGCGCTGGTCGTGGTCGAGGCGCTGCCGCGCAATGCCGGTGGCAAGGTCGTCAAGCACGAGCTGCGCAAGGCGCACGGCTCGGCTGCGCTCAGCAGCTGAGGAAGTCCTCGATCGCCGGATAGGTCGATGCCGCGGCGGCCGCACTCGCCACCAGGCCGAGGTGGCCGCCGCGGACTTCGACGAACCGCTTCTCGGCGGCGTTGGGCAGCACGTCCAGGCCCCGGCGCACCGACGCGGCAGGCACCACCACATCTCCGCGGCTGCCGATCAGCAGTACCCGGCAGGTGACTTTCGCCAGTTCGATCACCAGGTCCGAGCGCAGCCGGATCGAGCCGGCGGCGAGCTCGTTGCGCAGCACCAGGCTGCGATAGATCTGCCAGTAGGAGCGCCCCGGATAGCCGGGCATGCCCGCCATGAAGCGGTCGGTGGCCTCCATCCGCGCGAGCGCCTCGGTGTCGAGTGCGTTGCGCGCCAGGAACATCGGCCTGCCCAGTTCCCGGTCGAAGGCCTGGAGCCGGAAGCCGATCCGCACGAATTCCTGCGGGATACCGCCCATGAGCCTGGTGGCCAGCGCCATCTCCCGGCCACCGGTGAGCTTGCCCACCAGGCGCAGCGGCGCCAGCATGGCGGTACGCGCCTGGTCGATCGGCGTCGCCAGCCCGGTGATCGAGGCGATCGGCAGGTCGGCGTGCGCGGCCGCGGTCAGCAGCGACATGGCCCCGCCCAGCGACCAGCCGATCAGATCGACCGGTCCGTCGTGCTCGTCGGCGACCCGCCGGATCGCCTCCGGCAGGATGTCGTGGGTCCAGTCCTCGAGGCCGAGATCCCGGTCGGCGTAACCGAAGTGGCCGTAGTCGATGACATAGGGCTGCCTGCCCTGCGCGAGCAGATACCGCACCAAGCTCTGCCCGGGACGCAGGTCGAAGCACGACGGGGTCACCGCCAGCGGCGGTACCAGCAGCACCGGATTTCCGGTGGCCGGTGCCGACCGGTCGTAGCGCTTCAGATGACGGTGCCTGCGCCGGTAGACCGTCGTCGACGGCGCCGGGTCGTCGGCCTCGAGCCCACCGCCGAACGACACCGACCAGACATTGCGCACCGCGCGCGGCACCTCGGCAACGATCCCCACGAACTCTTCCTCACTCACACACCAGCTGCCGAACGGCAGACCCGACAAGCTCTTTCGCCGCTAGGCGGCAGGCCGCTCCGCCTCGGCCTGCGCCACGTCCGCGCGCCGGGTGACCGACTCGGTGAGCGGACGCGACAGCAGTGCCTGCGCGGCGCCACGGAACAGATCACCCAGCCCGCGGCTGCCCGCGGGCAGGCGCAGCAGGCTCCACACGGTGGTGGTCGACGAGGGCGTCGGCCGCAGGCCGGCGAAGCGGTCGGCCAGCCAGTTCAGGCTCAGCGGCGTCGAGATCGCCAGCAGGCCGAGGTGCTCGCTGAGCCGGTCGCGCAGGTAGGTCACGTGCGCGCCGTGCGCGCGATAGCGCTCGACCAGGGCGTCGATGTCGGCGGTCGCGATGATCTGGTCGCGTACGGACTGCACCACCAGCAGCGGCACCTCCGGCGCGACGGTGCCCAGGGCCGCGTCGTCGAACACCGCGGTCATCTCCGCCAGGGCCAGCACCTCGGCGATGGGCAGCGAAGTGGTGTGCCGGTCGAGGTCGTAGCGGGCCAGCCGCAGCACCGCGGCGGCGGTCGTCTGCCGGGTGGCGCGATCGAGGACCGCGCGGCCCGCCTCGCTGATATGTGCCTCGATGATCGCGTCGAAGGCCGGATACACCCGGCGCAGCGCCGCCACGACCAGCGTCGGCAGGCCGGCGTGCAGGCTGCCGTTGAGCCGGTGGAAGGTGGCGACGAGATCGCCGACCGGCGAGCCGAGGACGGCACCGGCTATGTCGAGTTCGGGCGCGTAGGTGGGGGCGGTCTCGGCGGCCCAGGAGGTGGCCAGGCCACCGCCGGAGTAGCCCCACAGCCCGACCCGGCGCTGCGGATCCAGCCCCAGCGGCGCGAAGCGCAGGGCGGCGCGCACGCCGTCGAGCGTGCGATAGCCGGGCTCACGGGGCGCGCCCCACGCACCGAGCAGGCCCTCGTGATCGGGAATCGAGACCGCCCAGCCGCGCTTGAGCGCGTCGACGAAGCACAGCAGTTCGATATGGGCGAAGGTACCGATCGCGCGGGCGCCGCGCTGCAAGGCGTAGGAGGGGAAACCACGGGAGGAGACCGCGTCGATGGCGCACTGGAACGACAGCAGCGGGGTGCTCGCCTCGACCCCGCCGACGGGAGCGATCACCGTGGTCACCGCCGCGTCGGGCGCGCCGTGCAGATCGGTGGTGCGGTACAGCAGCTGCCAGGCGGTCACCCGTAGCGGGATCAGGCCGAAGGCCGCCAGTTCCACCGGCCGCCACCGCAGGATGGTGCCCACGGACTCTTGTTCGTAGCCCATCGCGGGGCGGTAGAACGGGTCGTCGTCGGGCAGGGTGGCGCGCGGGGGCGCGGGCCAGCTCTCGGCACGCACGGCCGAGCCGGTGACGGACAGCGTCATCGATGTCTCCTAGATGCGGTTACATCGACCAGGTTAATGGTACTTACGGTACCATACAAGTGTTGGCGATACTTCTTGTTACATCTATTCCGCCGGGGCGGTCGCGACCAGATCGGCGATCGGGGTGAGCGGATTGAGCATCACCCCGGCCTTGCGCAGGCTGCCGTCGATGATCGCCCAGATGGCTTCCCGCAGGTAAGACGACAATTCCGCCGCGTCCATCGGCTGCATCGACCGGCTCAGCCAGCGGTTCACGCTGCCGTCGACGAAGCCGACCAGGCCGAAGGCCATCGGCTCGGCGATCGTGGTCGGCGCGGACTGGGCCCGCAGCGCGTTCTCGAACACCTCGCGCACGGTGCCCGCGATGGCGATCTTGGCACCGGAGACCACCGGCGACTTGTGCCCCTTGCGCCCCTCGGAACCGGCGCCGAGGAAGTAGTGCAGGCGCGGATTGGCCACGATCCAGCCCAGATAGGTGTCGACGGACCGCGCGATCGCCTCGGCCACGGTGCCCTCGGGATTCAGCGTCGGCGCGACCACGACCATCAGCTCGTCGAGGATGCGGGCGCGCAGTTGCTCGTCGAGGTCCTGGCGATCCTTGAACAGCCGGTACAGCACCGAGCGCGGCACACCGGCCAGATCGGCGATCTCCTGCACGCCCACCGAGGCGCCCTGGGCTTGTACGGCCGCGAGAGCGGCGGTGAGGATACGTTCGCGGCGGTCGGCGCGATGGCGATCCCACCTGCTGGCCCGGCCGTCGGCGCGCTGTGCGGTCACGTTCCTCCCTTCGGGCACCGGGTCGGCGCGGTACGACGAACTGTAGTCCCGGCGCGACGACGCCTCGGCGCCGCCCGCCGGGGCCCGATCAGGACGTCACCGAGGCGTCGCGGGGCAGTCCGAGCATCCGCTCACCGATCACATTGAGCTGCACCTCGGTGGTGCCGCCGTAGATGGTGGTGGCCCGGCCCGCGATGAGCTGTTCCATCGCGTGATCACTGCGCTCCCCCGGCACCGAGACCACACCCGCGATCCCGAGCCCGTCGACGACGAACTCCGAGATCGCCTGTCCCAGCGCCATGCCCAGCAGCTTGCCGACACTCGAGGTGGTGGACACGTCGATCCCGGACAGCTGCTTGAGCACCACCCGGGAACCGATCACGTCCACCGCGCGGCTCTCGGCCATCAGCTCGCCGACCCGGTAGCGCGCCATCGGCGAGAGCTCGCGGCCCATCGCGAAGCGCAGCAGGTCGGTGTCGGTGGCGTAGGCCTCCATCTTCTGGCTCAGCGCCACCCGCTCACCGGCCAGTGTCGTGCGGGCCACGTGCCAGCCGTCGTCGACGGCGCCGACCACGTTCTCGTCGGGGATGAACACCTCGTCGAGGAACACCTCGTTGAACAGCGCCGACCCGGTCATCTCGCGCAGCGGCCGCACCGTGATTCCGGGGCTGGACATGTCGAGCACGAAATAGGTGATGCCCTCGTGCTTGGGCTTGTCCGGGCTGGTCCGCGCGATCAGCATGGCCCAGTCGGCGAACTGCGCGACCGTGGTCCAGATTTTCTGGCCGGTCACCTGCCAGCCGCCCTCGACCTTGGTGGCCTTGGTGGTCAGGCTCGCCAGATCCGAACCCGCGCCCGGCTCACTGAACAGCTGACACCACACCACCTCCCCGCGCAGGGTCGGCACGACCAGCTCCCGTTTCTGCCGTTCGTCGCCGTGCGGGACGATCGCGCCGACCGCCCAGGTACCCATCAGCAACTGCGGCATCGGGATGCCGGAAGCCTTGACCTCCTGCGCGATCACCACCTGCTCGAGCGGCGAGGCCGAACGGCCGTAGGGACGCGGCAGGTGCGGCAGGTTCCAGCCGCCGTCACCGAGCGCGACGAGCTGGTCGTCCTCGTCGTCGATCGCGGCGATCTCCGCCAGCTCGGCCCGCACCTCGGCCCGGATCAACTCCGCCTCGGCGGGCAGCTCCAGCTCTCTCGACAGCGTCGAGCCGGCCAGCGCGTAACCGGCCACCGCCTCCGCGCGGACCTCGCGCGCCCCCAGCAGCGCACGCACCCCGAGTGCGCGCCGGTAGTACAGATGCGCGTCGTGCTCCCAGGTGAAGCCGATGCCACCGTGCACCTGGATGCAATCCTGCGCGACCTGCACCGCGGCATCGGGCACGATCAGCCCGGCGATCGCGGCGGCGTAGTCGGCGGTGTCGTCGGCGCGATCCAGCGCGAACGCCGCGTCCCACAGCACCGCGCGCGCCTTCTCCAGCGCGATGCCCATCTGGGCGCACTTGTGTTTGACGCCCTGGAACTGCCCGATCGGCCGGCCGAACTGCACCCGGGTCCTGGCGTATTCGGCCGCGGTGGACACACACCACGACATCACCCCGACCGCTTCGGCGCCGAGCACGACCGCGGTCACCGCACGCACCCGCGCCGTGCTCACCGCGAGCACCCGATCCGCAGGAACCTCGACCGCATCCGCGTGCAGCCGAGCCGAACCGCGCAGCACATCGATGCTGTCCTGCGCGCCGACGGTGAGCTCGACCTGCTCGAACGCCACCCACTCGCGCACACCGTCGACCGACACCGGCGCGATGATCACCTCGGCGCCCAGCGCGCCGAGCACACCGTCGGCGGTGCCGTCCACGACCAGGCCGCCGCCGTCGCGGCGGGTGCCGGTCAGCGCCGACTCCGTGGCGACGGCGCCGGTGCGCGATCCGTCGGTGAGGCCGGGCAGCTGCGCGGCCGCCCACGGTCCGCCCGCCTGCGCCAGCACCGCGCTCGCCAGCGCGGTCGGCACGAACGGGCCGGTGTGCAGGCCACGGCCGAGCGGTTCGAGCGCGACGGCCAGGGTCAGCAGACCGGCGCCCTGCCCGCCGAGTTCCTCGGGGACGTGCAGGCCGAGCAGATCCTGGGCGACGAGCGCGTCCCAGTACGGCAGCTGTTTGCCCGCGTCGCTCGATTCCACCGCGGCGCGGACGTGCTCGGCGGTGACGGTGCGTTCGACGAAGCCGCGCACGGCGTCGGCGAGGGCCAGGTGGTCCGCACTGACACCGACGCCGAGCTCATAGCTGGTGCGCGCCATGGCTAGCTGGTCTCCTTCAGCCGGGCGGCGACCTCGTCGATGCTCCACGGACCGTCGGTCTCGACGGTGCGCACGTCGTGCCAGCCGGCCAGTTCGGTGATCGCACCACCCTGCACCGCGAACACCTTGCCGGTGATCGCGCAGCCTGCCTCGGCCAGATGCGCGACCAGCGGCGAGATATTGGCCGGCGCGAACGCATCGAACTCGCCCTCGGGCACCTCGGCGGCGAACAGCGCGCCCATGCCCGGGGTGGCCAGGGTCAGGCGGGTGCGCGCGATCGGGGCGATCGCGTTGACCCGCACGCCGTAGCGTTCGAGTTCGTCGGCGGCGACCAGGGTCAGCGCGGCGATGCCCGCCTTGGCCGCACCGTAGTTGCCCTGACCGGCATTGGGCATGAAGGTGCCCGAGGCCGAGGCGGTGTTGATCACCGAGGCCGCGACCGGGTTGCCCGCCTTGGTCTGGGCCTTCCAGTAGGCGGCCGCGTGGTGCAGGGTGGCCGCGTGGCCCTTGAGGTGCACCGCGATCACCGCGTCCCACTGCGCTTCGTCCATGCCGGCGATGAAGGCGTCGCGCAGGATGCCCGCGTTGTTCACCAGCACGTCGAGGCGGCCGAATTCGGTGACCGCCTGCGCGATCAGCCGATCGGCGCCGTCCCAGGTGGCGACATTGTCGGTGTTGGCCACGGCGCGGCCACCGGCGGCGACGATCTCGTCGACCACCTGCTGGGCCGGGCCGGTATCGGTGCCGGTGCCGTCGTTGGCGCCGCCGAGGTCGTTGACCACGACCGCGGCGCCCTCGCGGGCGAACAGCAGGGCGTGTTCACGGCCGATGCCGCGACCGGCGCCGGTGACGACAGCGACGCGTCCGTCGAGCTTTCCCATGAGTTCTTCTTCTCCCTAGTTGAATTCGACGCCGTTGAATTCGACGCGGCCGTCGGTGATCGCGATCTCGCCCGCCGCCTCGGTCTCGAAGGCGTAGGCGCCGTCGTCGAGGCCCCAGAAGGTGGTGGTGATGTCCTGGCCGGGCAGCACCGGCTTGGCGAAACGCACGGCCAGCCTGCGCAGGCGCGCGGTGTCGGCGCCGGCGAGTTCGGTCAGCGCGGCCCATGAGGTGAACGCCATGGTGCACAGGCCGTGGTTGATGATCCCGGGCAGTCCGGCCATTCTGGCGATCTCGTCGTCGAGGTGGATCGGCATCGGATCGCCCGAGGCCGGTGAGTAGCGGAAGGTCTGGTCCTCGTCGATGTGCGCGGTGACTGCCGCGGCCGGGTCGCTCGCCCGGTCGGCCTCGGTGAGGCGATGGCCGGGCGCCTGCTCCCCTTCGCCCGGTCCGGCGTCGACCTTGCGGAAGAACGCCGTCATCCACTGCTCGTTGACCAATTCCCCTGCCGCGTCCCGGGTTTCGGCGTAGATGACCACTGTCGAGCCGTTGGGTCTGCCCACGTACCCGATCGGCTTGGCCCGCACCACCAGTTCGTCCCCGGCCACGATCGGCCGGTGGAACCGGAAGTCCTGCTCGCCGTGTACCAGCTTCATCAGCAGCTCGACCGGCGCGACCGACAGCGCGGCCGGCGCCATCGAGGTGAACACCGGCACCACCGCGAACACCGGCGGCGCGATCTGCCCGCTGCGGTGCGCCTCGATCGGATCATTGGTCGCCGCAGCGTATTCCGCGATCCGCTCGGCGGTCACCGAGAACCGCTCCTCGTCGGTCCACTGGCCCAGCGCCGCGCCGTCGAACACGACCGCCGCCGGATCCGAGGTGGTCATGCGGCCGAGCCGACGAGTTCGGTGAACTTGGCCATCGAGGCCTTCAGGTCCGCCTCGGCGTGCTTGGCCACGGCCTTGCCGATCGGGCCGACGATCATGGTGCCCTTGAAGCTCGCGTCGAACTTGGCCGAGGAACCGGTCGCGGTGGGTTCCACCTCGAGCGCGAATTCTACGGTGACACCGGCCATTCCGGTGCCGGTGATCTTCAGGTACTTCTGCGGGTCGACCTCGGCGACGGTCCACTCGATCTTGTTGGCCATATTCATCACCGACACGACCTCGATGAACCGCGCGCCCGCGCTCAGCTCGGCGGGCAGCTCGCTGCGCCAGCCCTCGTGGATGGTCAGCCACTCGTCCCACTTGGCAAGGTCGCTCAGCCGCGCCCAGGCCTGCTCGGGGGTGACGGGAAGATCGGTGGAAACGGAAACGGATGCCATGAGTTGCTCCTGGTGGATTCGAGGTGGGGTGGTCAGCGGACGGCGGGCCGGTAGGCGGTCACCACGACCGCGCCACCGAGTCCGATGTTGTGCTGCAAGGCGATTCGGGCGTTGTCGACCTGGCGGGCGTCGGCGGTGCCGCGCAGCTGCCAGGTGAGTTCGCTGCACTGGGCCAGCCCGGTCGCGCCGAGCGGGTGTCCCTTGGAGATGAGACCGCCGGAGGGGTTGACGACCCACTGCCCGCCGTAGGTGGTGGCCTTGTCGTCGACGAGGCGGCCGCCCTCACCGGGCGCGCAGAGGCCGAGCGCCTCGTAGGTGAGCAGCTCGTTGGTGGAGAAGCAGTCGTGCAGTTCGATGACGTCGAGGTCCTCGGGGCCGATACCGGCCTGCTCGTAGACCCGCAGCGCGGCGGTGCGCGACATGTCCGCGCCGACCAGGTTGATCGCGGTCGGGTCGGTGAAGGTGGAGCTCAGGTCGGTGACCATGGCCTGGCCGACCATCTCGACTGCGCGGTCGGCGAGGTTGTGCCGGTCGACGAAGTCCTCGCTCGCGAGAATGACCGCGCCGGAGCCGTCGGAGGTCGGCGAGCACTGCAGCTTGGTGAGCGGTCCGTAGATCTGCTTGGCGCCGAGCACATCCTCGAGGCTGTATTCGGTCTGGAACTGCGCGTACGGGTTGTTCACCGAGTGCTTGTGGTTCTTGACGCCGATCTGGGCGAACTGTTCGGCGGTGGTGCCGTAGCGCTGCATGTGTTCCTTGCCCGCGGCACCGAACATGTACGGCGCGGGCGGCATCGCGAATTCCTGCAGTTCGGCCAGCGCCAGCAGGTGGCGCATCATCGGCTGTTCACGATCGTCGTAGGTGGAGCCGAGCGAGCCCTTCTGCATCTTCTCGAAGCCCAGGGCGAGGGTGCATTCGGCGAGTCCGCCGCGGATCGCCTGGGCCGCGAGGTAGAGCGCGGTCGAGCCGGTGGAACAGTTGTTGTTGACGTTGACGACCGGAATACCGGTCATGCCCAGTTCGTAGACCGCGCGCTGTCCCGAGGTGGACTCGCCGTAGACGTAACCGACGTAGGCCTGCTCGACCTGCTCGTAGCCGATGCCGGCGTCTGCCAGGGCCTTGGTTCCCGCTTCCCTGGCCATGTCCGGGTAGTCCCATTCCAGTGCACCCGGCTTCTCGAACTTCGTCATCCCGACGCCGACGACGAACACCTTCTGTGTCATGTACGCACTCCCGTAGCCCGCGTGTCCCAGATATCTGAGACACCATGTCACTGCAATGTATGTGGGACGCCGCGTCCAGGTCAATACCTCGGACGAAACCAGGACAACTCCGGTAACAGCCGAGAAAAAGTTGGCCGATTCGCCGACATCACCGACCTGTATGGGATATACGTCCCGGGTACTTTCCGACGAGAAAGGCCCGGCGAACAGGTTCGCCGGGCCTCGCCGCGAGGGCAGGAGGGCGCCTACCCGACTGGCGGACCAGGCCGGGTCGCGGCGATCTGCGTCAGGTCGCGCAGTGCTTCGGAGAAGACGACCGGAGATACCTCGGACAGTGGCACCACCACCTCGCCGCGCAGGAACCGCAGCTCGCCGAGCTCGACCTCGGACTGGGCCATATAGCCGGAGAACACGCAGCGCAAGGCCGCGGTCAGGCCGTCGCCGACCGGCTTGGTCGCCGGGTACTCCCGGTACTCGTCGTGGGTGGACCAGCCCCGCGCGGACAACATCGGCACCGCCACCTGGCCCTCGACCGTGCGCCCGGCCCAGCGCCGCGAGGTATCGCCGTCGCGCTCCTCGGCGGTCGGGACGAAGAACGCGCGCGACACTTGTTCCACGGGTTGCGCCACCTCGCGCCGCCGCAGCTCCTCGCGCCATCGGTCGAGCAGTCCGCCCTCCCGCAGGTCCAGGGGGTGGACCGCGGTGACCGGTCCGGTGCGGTCGATCTCGTCGAGCACACCGATCGTGCCGGCACGGTCGCGCCACAGCAGCGCGGGCAGCATCGCCGCCCCGGCGGGCAGGGTGAGCAGCCGGCTCAGTTCCGCGGGCGTCAGTGTGCCCGCGGTGGCGACCAGACGTTCCAGCAGACCCGTCCGCATCCGGCGCGCCTGGTCGCGTAGTAGGTCCTGGTGGGCGCGTAGTTCCCGGTAGGCGGGGTCGGCGCGCACGGCGGACGGCACCGATTTCAGCTCCTTGCCCGCCCGGCTCACGATCAGCCCTGGATCGGCGCCGGTGAACCGCACGGTGATCCGGTAGTCGCCGACGGTCGCGCCGGTGGGCACTGCCGTCGCGATCCGCGCCTCGCAGTCCCATTCCAGCCGGTCGGCACCCTCGGCACCGGCCACCTGGGCCAGGTGATCGAGAGCGACCGCGACCGCGGCGCCATGGCTGATCCGGCGATTCGGGCCGAATTTCGCACCACGCCGGGCGATCTCACGGATCGCCAGGTAGCGGTCGAGGACGGTTTCGCCGGCGCCGAGCGGCAGTATACCGAAGGCCGCGATCCCTTGCAGCGCATTGTTTTTCACCCGTTTTGTCACCTGCGCCCGGTTCCACCCGGGTACCGCGGAGACGATCTCGTTCGGCTCCAGCGCCAGGATGCGGCGCGCGGTATCCGCACCGGCCTGCTCGATCGCGCTCAGCAGCGCGGCCCGGTCGTGGCGGACCACCTCGGCGGGCAGCGCCCGGATCAGGCGCAGCAGCTCCGCGCCGTGGCCGAGCCCGAACAGCGGCAGCAGCGCGTCCGGATCGCCGGCGCGGCGGCGCCACTCGAACACCCGGCGCTGCTCGTCGACCGGGCGCGTGCGCAGCAGGTCGGTCAGTTCCGCGCGCTCGGCCTCGGTCAGCTCGGCGGCGCCGAAGTGTTCGGCCGCGCGTGGCTCGCCCCGCCAGCCCAGGGCGAGCTGGACGAAACGCAGACCACGCGGCGCGATCGCGCGCGGCAGGTGGTCCCACGCGGCGGGCACCGGATCGCGGACCAGCCGCCAGGTGTAGGAGTCGACCAGCTCTCGAACAACATCCGCGCAGGCCAGTGGCGCACCGGTGCGGCTGCCGTCCGGGCTACGGCCGACGATGGCGTAGCCGAGGAAGCGGTCGTCGGTGAAGGCCCGTTCGACGACCGCGGCGTCCAGTGCGTCCGCCCGGTACAGCGCCTCGAGGATTCGGGCGACGGACGGGCGAGCCAGTCGCCCGAGCGGAGTGGACACGAGCACGCGCAGCAGGGCGACATCGCCCGCGGTGACGGCCCGCTCGGCAATCTCGTCCAGCAGCAGATGGTGGCGCACATCGCGATCCAGGTAGCGGGCCAGCAGGGCCCGGCGGTGCGCCGAGGGCCAGGGTGTGACGAGCAGATCGGTGATGTCGCCGGGATCGGTGACCGGGAAGGCGGTGTCGAAGACCTGGTCGAGCTCGGCGGTGATATCGCCGACGTGCGCGTCGAGATTGCCCAGCGCCCGGTCGTCGCCCTCGGCCAGGCGTACCAGGGCCAGCGCGGCGAGTTCCCGCAGCCGAGCCTGGTCACCGGCGCTGCGCCGGGCCCGCTCGACCAGCCGCCACAGCGCCTGCCGTTCTTCTTCGACGACACCGGCATATCCCTCGGGGATCGGCCGCCGCGCCACCGACATCTCGTTTTCGACCACGCCGCCACGGTACAAGCGGTCACCGACAGGGCTGTTCATGGTGAACCAGGCCTTGCCTGCATTGTGCCCCGCGCGGCGCACTGCAGACCGAGCGGGCAGCCCACGAAGGACATGAAGTGGGCGAGAACGGTGCGCCAATCCCCTACCGCACCACAACCTTTCACATCCATCCCACCGCCTGATACCGTGTGCCGGAAGGTCGGCTCACCGAGTCCAGAACTGAAACAGGTTGCAGGACAAGGTATTCGCTGTGCACGAGTCGACGGCTCCACCAGCTGCACCCCGCGAGCACATCCGCCGCGGCTGCGCGACGAAGCGCGACGACCGATCGCTGTCTCCGACGACAGGAGTACGTGCTGTGATGCCCCAGACCTCCGCCGAACCGACCAGAACGACGCCGGCTCCGCTCAGCGACGGCGAACGGGTGCCGCTGTATTCGCCGGAGTTCGCCGCGGATCCGCAAGCCACCTACCGGGCCATGCGGCGCCGGTTCGGTTCGCTCGTTCCGGTCGACCTGGTGCCGGGGGTGCCCGCCACCCTGGTGATCGGCTACCGCACCGCGGTCGAGATCCTCAACGATCCCGACCACTTCCCCGCCGACGCACGGATGTGGGAACGCGAGATCCCGGACGACTGCCCGGTGAAGCCGATGCTGTGCTACCGCCCGAACGCGCTGCGCACCGCGGGCGCCGAGCACACCCGGTATCGCCAGGTCACCGTGGCCGGCCTCGCCGGTGTCGACCTCTACCAGCTGCACAGCCGGGTCGAGCGGATCGCGATGCCGGTCATCAACACCTTCTGCGCCGACGGCAGCGCCGACCTGCTCAGCCAATACGCCTACCCCGTCATATTCACCACGATGAACGCCATGCTCGGTGTTCCCGCCGATCTCGGTGAGCGGGTCGCCACCGGGATGGCGCAGGTGTTCGAAGGCGGCGACACCGCGGTCGCCGGCGCGCAGATGTTCGAGGACGCGCTCTACGATCTGGTCCTGCTCAAGCAGCGCGAACCGGGCGACGACATCACCACCCGGCTGGTGCAGCATCCGGTCCAGCTCAATGACGAAGAGCTGATGAACCAGCTGCTGACCATGTACGGCGCCGGCATCGAGCCCATGCTCAACCTCGTCCTGAACACGGTGCTGCTGATGCTCACCGATCAGCGTTTCGCGGGCAGCCTGCTCGGTGGCAGCCTGTCCACCCGGGATGCCCTCGACGAGGTGCTCTACACCGACCCTCCGCTGGCCAATTTCTGCATGACCTACCCGCGGCAGCCGATCCTGGTCGACAACGTGTGGTTGCCCGCCCACCAGCCGGTCGTGATCAGCATGGCGGCGTGCAACAACGATCCGGCGATCGGGTCGGGCGCGTTCCTGGACAACCGCGCCCATCTGGCCTGGAGCACCGGCCCGCACGGCTGCCCGGCCAAATCCGCCGCCTACCTCATCGTGCAGGAAGTGATCGAGCAGCTGCTCGACGCGTTGCCGGAGATCGAACTGGCCGTGCCCGTCGCCGAATTGGTCTGGCGGCCAGGGCCTTTCCACCGCGCTTTGGCCGGCTTGCCGGTGGTGTTCCCCAAGTCACCACCGCTGCCGATGCCCTTCTGAGCCCTCCGCTCGGCCGGGTACGCCCGGCCGAGCGGAGGTACGCGCTACTCGCCGTCGAGGAACACCGGCAGGTGGCGATGCCCGTTGGAGATGAAGCTCGGCACCGCGCCGAGCTCGCCGACCGGCACCGCGAGGGTCATCTTCGGGAATCGCTCGAACAGCGCGGGCAGCGAGACCAGCGCTTCCAGCCGCGCCAGCGGCGCCCCGAGGCAGTGGTGCGCGCCGTGCCCGAATGCCATGTGGGACAGGTTGTCCCGGCCCGGATCGAACTCGTCGGCGCTCGCGCCGTGCCGCCGCGGATCGCGACCCGCGCCCGCGTAACCGGCCAGGATCGCCTCGCCCTGGGCGAACCGCACGCCGTCGATCTCGATGTCGGACACCGCGAAGCGCAACGGCAGATGCGCCACCGGGGACTCGAACCGCAAGGTCTCCTCGACCAGATCCGGCCAGCTGATGGTGCCCGCGCGCACGCTGTCGAGCACCTCGGGCCGGGTGAGCAGGGCGGTGATGGCCTGGTCCAGGAGGTTCACCGTGGTCTCGTGGCCCGCCGAGATCACCAGCAGCAGCGTCGCGATCAGCTCCTCCTCGGTGAGCTGGGCGTCGTCGCCGTCGTCGTCGCGCTGCGAGATCAGCAGGCTGGTCATGTCGTCGCCGGGCTGCTCGCGCCGCAGGGCCACCAGTTCCCCGAGGATCCGGTACATCTCGAGATAGTTCGCCTGCGACTCCTCGGGGCTGAGCGTGGTGTCGAAGAGCCCGTCGACACAGGTGCGCAGGCCCGGCCCGAGGGCTTCGGGCACACCCATCAGTTCCGAGATCACCTGGATCGGCAGCGGATACGCGAAATGCTCACGCAGATCGATGGATTCGCCCGCCGGCACCTCGTCGAGCGCGTCGAGCAGTTCGGCGGTGATGCGCTCGACCTGCTCCCGCATGGCCTCGGTGCGCCGCGCGGTGAACGCGGGTGCCACCAGGCGGCGCAGCCTGCGATGCTCGGCACCGTAGGCGGTGAACATGTTCGGGATGGCGACCCAGAGGTAGAGCGGCCAGTCCGGCGGAATCTCCCCCGCCACGAACGGCGGCCAGTGCTGCGCCGCGTTCTTGGACACCCGCGGGTCGATGAGCAGCTTCTCCAGCAGCGCCGCGTCCGTGACCGACCAGGCCGGCACGCCGCCCGGCAGCTCCACCAGGGTGGCGCGGCCGCGCTCCCTGAGCTGGGCGACCTCGCCCTGGATGTCCTCCCCCGTCGGATCGATTACCCACCGATTCGTCACCGATTCCACCATGAAGCCTCTCGATCACCGGTGTTCCGCGGACCCACTCCCGGCAGCCACGGCGAAACATGTTGCTGGACTGGACCTTCCGGTCCGTTCAGCGATGTTACCGGCCCGCCCGGGGCGCTGCAGCGCCCCGAGCGAATCGGAACGAATCGGTCATTACGCGAGGCTCAGCGCAGCGTGACCGTGGTGGGCAGCGCGGCGAATCCGCGATTGTTGGACGAGTGGATACGCACCGCGTTGCCGGTGTCGATCTCGTAATCGGCGACGGCGGAGACGATTTCCTGCAGGGCCACCCGCAGTTCCAGCTGCGCCAGGTTCGCCCCGAGGCAGTGGTGCCTGCCCGAACCGAAGGCCAGCGACGCGCTGGTGTCGCGGTCGAGGTCGAAGGTGTCGGGATCGGCGAAGACCGTCTCGTCGCGGTGCGCGGAACCGGTGAGCAACAGGATCCGGGCACCGGCCGGGACGGCGACACCGTGCAGTTCCAGCGGGGTGGTCGTGGTGCGCAGCTGGGTCTGGGTGGCCGGGTCGTAGCGCATGGATTCCGCGATCCAGTCGTCGATCCGGCCGCCGAACGCGGCCCTGCGCTGTTCGGGATGAGTCGCGGCGCTGTACCAGGCGTTGCCGAGGGTCAGCATGGTCGTCTCGATGCCCGCCCCGACGAGCAGGATCAGCACGCCGACGATCTCCTCCGGGCTGAGCCGGTCGTCGCCGTCGGCGGCGTCGAGCAGGCCGGAGAGCAGGTCACCGGTGCGCTGCTGACTGCGCGCGATGGTCAGTTCGGTGTAGTAGCCGACCAGCGCGCCGATCGCCTGCATGGCCTCGGGCCGCAGATCGGTCGACTCGGCGTCGGTGTACATGATCTCCATGCCGAGCTTGCGCACCAGCTCGCGGTCGGCTTCGGGCACGCCGACCAGTTCGGCGATCACCTCGGTCGGGAACGGACCGGCGAATTCGCTCATCAGATCGAAGCTGCCGCTGGCCAGCAGCGGCCGCAGAGTATCGCGGGCGATCTCGCGGATTCGCGGTTCGAGTTCGCGGACCCGGCGCTGGGTGAAGGCGCGCACGACCAGTTCGCGCATTCTGGTGTGTTTGGGCGGGTCCATCGCCACGAACGAGAACATCTTCTCGGCCTGCGGTCCCCAGAAGGCGGGTTCCATGCGCAGCCCGTTGGCGCTGGAGTATCGGTCGGAGTCGCGCAGGGCGGCGAGGACGTCGGCGTGGCGCGAATACGCCCAGAAATCATCGACCTCGTTACGGTAGACGGGGGCTTCGGAACGCAACCTGGCATAGTACGGGTAGGGATCGGCGTGGACGTCGAAGTCATAGGGGCTGTACTGCAACGGCATGGCCGAAACGGTAGTCGAGAGAAAGGGAGGGCGCGGTGGACTTCGAATCCGCTGCCGACCGGGTGGATGTCACCACACCACACCCGGCCCGTCGGTACGACTACTGGCTCGGCGGCTCGGCGAATTTCGAGGCCGACCGCAAATCCGCCGACGCCGTCGCGCAGGCGTTCCCTTCCATCCATTTCGCCGTCCTGGAGAACCGCCGTTTCCTGCGCCGGGCCGTCGACCATCTGGTGCGCGTCGAAGGCGTACGGCAGTTCCTCGATATCGGTACCGGGTTGCCGACCGTGGGCAATGTGCACGAGCTGGCCCAGGAGATCGCCCCGGAATCGCGGGTCGTCTATGTCGACAACGATCCGATCGTGCTCTACCACGCGCGTGAACTGCTCGACAGCACCCCGAGCGGGGCGACGGCCTATATCGACGCCGATCTGCGCGACCCGGCCTCGATCCTGACCAACCCGGCCCTGACCGGCACCCTCGATCTGGGGCAGCCGGTGGCGCTGATGCTGTGCGCGGTACTGCACTTCCTCACCGACGACGCGCAGGCCTACGCCGTGGTCGCCGAGTTGTGCGCGGCGCTGCCGCCGGGCAGTTTCCTGACGCTGACCCACGCCACCAACGATCACCTGTCCGTCGAGGATCTCGAGGCGACCATCGAGGCCAACCGGCGCAGCGGAGTTCCTTTCCGCGGCCGGTCGGCCGCGCAGTTCACCCGTTTCTTCGACGGACTGGAGCTGGTCGAGCCCGGTGTCACGTCGGTGATCGATTGGCGGCCCACCGAATGGCGCCCGCATCCCCGCCGCGAAGCGGTGTCGATGCTCGGTGGGATGGCCAGAATTCCCTAGGACGCCTCGCCGACGAGCGCGTCGGGCTCGGCGTGGATCCGCAGCGCGAACCGGAAACCGCAGCTGGTCTCCAGCGACGCCGACCGGCGGTCGGTGCCGGGCGCGCTGCGTACGTCGATGCTGAGGTCGATGTCGTCGATGCCGGCCTGGAAGGGCTCGGCCATCCAGAATTCGGTGTGCCAGGCGGTGCGGCCGACCAGGGTGTCACCGGGGGCGGGCCGGAATTCGGTGCGGCGCACACAGTTCGGGGTGTGGCCGTCGGTGTCGGGTGCCAGATAGAGAACGACGGGGCCGTGCATGGCGGTCATCAGCTGCAGGACGTCGTCGGCGTCCTCGGTGGCCGCGACGGCGCGATGGCGGTGCGTGGCTGACCCGGCGTGGTGAAGCATGGTGCACTCCTTGCAGGTTCTCGACGTGTGGTCGGGTTGCCCGACACTATGGGTGGACAAGGTTGGTCCAGGGTTGGTGCGGATCGAACGTTGCGAAGTTTCGGCCGGTTCCGCCAGGTCGGTCGGTCCTCGACCCACTGCATCGAACGATTTCCTCCTGCGACAAACTTCCACGCGGTTGTTTGGTCGGGCGTACAAAGTGTTCCGGACGGCGAAACCTATTCCCCTGCCGCCCTTTCGTGAGGTCCCTCACGACAGAACAACCATACCGAGGCACACACGTCCCGCCAAAGTCAGTGGAACAGCAGATAGCCAGGTCATAGCCATGATCTCGAATTCGCCTGTCCGGCAAGGTGAAGGCAGGACAATTCGAATAGCCGATTGAACGAAACGCTTGGTTACACATATCGCGATCCGTGGTGGGTCACATCGGATGCGCGCCGGCCTTCGTCATCGGTCACACGGTTACTCTCCGGTAGCGTTCGGTCGCGTCGACGATCAGAAACCCGCCCAAGGCGCCCTTCCGACGTATTCAGGAGTACCCGTGTCGCATTCGCGTTTCGAGTCCATCGGCGCATATCTTCCGGCGAACAGTGTGTCCACCGCCGAATTGATTTCGCGCCTCGCCGTTCCGCCGTCGTTCGATCTGGAACGGATCACCGGTATCGGGCACCGCCGGGTGCGCGATACCACCCCGGAGAACCAGGAGGACTCCTTCGCGCTGGCGATCAAGGCCGCACAGGACTGCCTGTCCCGGTCCCGGTACGCGCCGGGCGAACTGGAGGTGATCATCTCCTGTTCGATCACCCGCAGCGACCAGGGCACCCGCATGTACATGCAGCCGTCCTTCGCCTCCAGCATCGCCAAGCGTCTCGGCGCCGAGGCCGCGATCACCTTCGACGTCTCCAATGCCTGCGCGGGCATGCTCACCGGCACCTACCTGCTGGACCGGATGATCCGTTCCGGCGTGGTCCGCAACGGCATGGTGGTCAGCGGTGAATCCATCACCCCGATCGCCGACACCGCGGTGCACGAGATCTCCGAGAAGTACGACCTGCAGTTCGCCTCGCTGTCGGTCGGTGACTCCGGCTGCGCGGTGATCCTCGACCAGGCCGTCGACGACGCCGACAAGATCCACTACATCGAATTGCTCACCGCCGCCGAGCATTCCCACCTGTGCCTTGGCATGCCCAGTGACAAGTCCTCGGGTGTCGCGCTCTACACCGACAACCGCAAGATGCACAACGAAGCCCGGTTCATGCTCTGGCCGGACGCGCAGGGCACCTTCCTGGAGGGGCAGGGGCGCAGTTTCGCCGACGAGGAATTCGACTACATCATCCACCACCAGTTCGGCGCCGCGGCGGTGCCGTACCTCAACGCGGTGGCCGCGCGGGAGTTCGGCACGCCGATGCCGCCGGATCTCAATGTGATCGAGAAGTACGGAAACACTTCCACCACTTCGCATTTCATCGTGCTGCACGATCAGCTGTCGGACCAGAACATCGCGGCGGGGTCGAAGCTGCTGATGGTCCCGGCCGCCTCCGGTGTCGTCGCCGGGTTCCTGTCCACCACCATCTCCTCCCTGAAGGTCTGAGGTTCGTCATGGGCGTACGTATCCGAGCCACCGGCACCAGCACGGCCACCGATACCCACAGCATTGTGGAACACAGCGGCCGCGCGGCCCGGGAAGCCTTGTCCCGCGCGGGAATTCGTCCCGATCAGGTCGGCGTGCTGATCAACACCGGCATCTTCCGTGACTCCAACACCGTCGAGCCCGCGGTCGCCGCGCTGATCCAGAAGGCCGCAGGCATCGGCCTGGACTACACCAGGACCGACCCGCGCACCTTCTCCTTCGACCTGATGAACGGCGCGGTCGGCGTCCTCAACGCCGTGCAGGTGGCCGGCTCGATCCTGAGCACCGGCAGCACCGGGCACGTGCTGATCGTGGCAGGCGACACCCATCCGTCGCTGACCCGCTCGGCCGCCGACGCCGCATTCCCCTATGCCACCGCGGGTGCCGCGCTGCTGCTCGAGCAGGTCGACGGTCCCGAGGGATTCGGCCCGGTGCACACCGCGACCGCGCCCGGTGCCCCCGCCGAGCAGGCCTACGTCGACACCGCGACCATGGGCACCGTCGGGCGCAGCCTCATGACCATCGAGCGCGACCCCGATTTCGAACAGCGGGTGCTGGCCGTCGCCGTCGAGGTGGCCGAGGCCGCCCTCGCCGGCGGCGACCGCGCGGGCGTGGCGCTGATCGCCTCGACACCTAGCCCGCAGTTCCCCAAGCTGCTCGCCGACGCGCTGGGCATCGACCAGGACGCGGTGCGCACCCCCGACCTGTCCGCCGGTGATCCACACACCGCGGCCCTGCCGCTGGCCTACGACCGCGCTGTCGCCGCGGCCGCGCTGGGCGGCTACCGCGACGTGCTGTTCGTGGCGGCCGGTGCGGGCCCCTCGGCCGCGGCCACGCGCTACCGGCTGCCCGCGGAGACCGCGTGACCACCGCGACCTACTGGGAGACCATCGACGGTTTCCGGCGCTTCGCGCGCGCCGAACCGGACCGGCCCGCGGTGATCTACCCCGACGGCACCACCCCGGCCGGCCTGCCGGACTACCGCAGGATCACCTATCAGGAACTCGATCAGTGGTCCGACGCGATCGCCGAGCAGCTGCTGGCCTCGGGTGTCGGCAGCGGGACCCGCACCATCGTGCTGGTGCTGCCCAGCCCGGAGCTCTACGCGACCCTGTTCGCGCTGTTGAAGATCGGCGCGGTGCCGGTGGTGATCGATCCGGGCATGGGGGTGCGCCGGATGGTGCACTGCCTGCGCGCGGTCGAGGCGGAGGCGTTCATCGGCATTCCGCCCGCGCACACGCTGCGGGTGCTGTTCGCCCGCAGCTTCCGGCACGTACGGACCACCGTGACGGTGGGACGCCGCTGGTTCTGGGGCGGGCCGACGCTGCGGTCCTGGGGCCGCACCCCGGCCGGTGTGCTGCCCGCGCGGCAGCCCGCCTCCCGCGACGAGGTGCTGATCATCGGGTTCACCACCGGCAGCACCGGTCCGGCCAAGGCGGTGGAGCTGACCCACGGCAACCTCGCGGCGATGGTCGAGCAGGTGCACACCGCGCGCGGCAACACCCCGCCGGAAACCTCGCTGATCACCCTGCCGCTGGTGGGTGTGCTCGATCTGCTGCTCGGCTCCCGCTGTGTGCTCCCGCCATTGATCCCAAGCAAGGTCGGCTCGACCGACCCCGCGCACGTGGTCGACGCCATCGAACGCTTCGAGGTGCGCACGTTGTTCGCCTCGCCCGCGCTGCTGATCCCGCTGCTCGCACACCTGCGGGCGCACCCGTCGCCGGTGTCGTCGCTGGGCAGTGTGTTCTCCGGTGGCGCGCCGGTGCCGGACTGGTGTGTGGCAGGGCTGCGCGAGGTCCTGCGCCCCGATGCCGAGATCTACGCGGGCTACGGATCGACCGAAGCGCTGCCGATGTCGACCATCGAGTCGCGTGAACTGCTCGACGGCCTGGTCGAGCGCGCGCATCAGGGCGACGGCACCTGCATCGGCCGCCCGGCCGACCGGATCGAGGTGCGGCTGCTCGGCATCACCGACGCGCCGGTGCCCAGCTGGGCGGGCGCCGAAGTGCTCACCGGCGACCGGGAAGTCGGCGAGCTGGTGGTGGCCGGACCCAATGTGAGCACCCGCTATTACTGGCCCGAGCAGGCGAACACGGCGGGCAAGATCACCGACGGTGACCGGATCTGGCATCGCACCGGCGACCTGGCCTGGATCGACGAGCAGGGCCGGATCTGGTTCTGCGGCCGCAAGAGTCAGCGGGTGCGGACCGCGCGCGGACCGCTGTTCACCGTGCAGGTCGAGCAGGTGTTCAATGTGGTGCCCGGGGTGTCGCGGACCGCGCTCGTCGGCGTCGGCGCGCCGGACGCGCAACGTCCCGTGCTCTGCGTCGAGCTGGAGACCGGCGCCGACGCGGGCGCGGCGCTGACCCGGCTACGTACCCGCGCCGTCGAGGTCGACACCGTCACCGCGATCACCGATTTCCTGATCCACCCCCGCTTTCCGGTCGACATCCGGCACAACGCCAAGATCGGCCGCGAAGACCTCGCCCGCTGGGCGACCGAGCAGCTGGAGTCGCGTCGATGAAGATCCTGGTCACCGGCGCGTCCGGGTTCCTGGGCGGCGCGCTGGTGCGCGCCCTGGTCGCCGAGGGCACCCACGATGTGTCGATCCTGGTGCGGCGCACCAGCGTGCTCGACGATCTCGGCGCGGCGCTGGACGAGGTCGAGGTCGTCTACGGCGACCTCACCGACGCGGCGTCGCTGGTGGCGGCCACCGCGGGCCGCGATGTCGTCGTGCACAGCGCGGCCCGGGTGGACGAGCGCGGCACCCGCGACCGGTTCTGGGCCGAGAACGTCCGCGCGACCGAACTGCTGCTCGACGCCGCCCGCCGCGGCGGCGCGGGCCGGTTCGTCTTCGTCTCCAGCCCGAGCGCGCTGATGGACCGCGACGGCGGCGACCAGCGCGAGGTCGACGAGTCGCTGCCGTATCCGCGGCACTATCTCAATTTCTATTCCGAGACCAAGGCCGCCGCCGAACGCGCCGTGCTGGCGGCCGACGCACCAGGTTTCACCACTGTCGCCTTGCGGCCGCGCGCGATCTGGGGTGCAGGCGATCGCTCCGGCCCGATCATCCGGCTGCTGGGCCGCACCGCCGAGGGCAGGCTGCCCGACCTGTCCGCCGGCCGCGCGATCGAGGCCTCGCTGTGTCACGTGGACAATATCGTGCACGCCTGCCGGCTGGCGGCGACCGCGGACATCCTGGGCGGCAAGGCCTATTTCATCGCCGACGCCGAGCAGACCGATGTGTGGCGCTTCCTCGGTGACGTCGCCGAGGAGCTCGGTTACGCCGCGCCGTCGCGGCGGCCGAACCCGCGGGTGCTCGCCGCCGTGGTGACGGCCATCGAGACCGTGTGGCGGATTCCCGCCGTCGCGAACCGCTGGTCGCCGCCGCTGTCGCGCTATGCCGTCGCGCTGATGACCCGCACCGCCACCTACGACACCAGCGCCGCCCGGGCCGATCTCGGCTACGCACCCGTCGTCGACCGCGAGACCGGGCTGCTCCGGTTCCTGCGCTGGCTCGACGCCCAGGGCGGTATCGAGACACTCACCCGGACCCTGCGATAGTCACCGCGCGACCCCGAAGGCAAACATGAACGCCCGCACCGTCTTCCGCCGTCCCGTCTCGACCACCGAGCGCATGTACTTCCCGATGCGCGAGCTGGCGCCGCCGTTCCTCATGCAGCTAGTCGTCCCCGGCGAGGGCGACATCGACCCCGACCGTCTGCGCCGCGCGGTGGCGACGGCGGCCGCGGTGACACCCGGTGCGCGGCTCATGCGTCAGGGCGCCGAGTGGGTCGACACCGGTATCACGCCCGCGGTGCGGGTGATGCCCGGTCACCGCCTGGGCTATCCGGCGCTCGAGGCCGATCCGGTGCTGGTCAGCCCGATCGGCCCGACCCCGGAGAGCACGGTCGAGGTGCTGTTGCTGACCGGTGCGCCGGTGACCCTGGTCTTCCGCGTCTTCCACGGCGTGATGGACGGGATGGGCATGGTGCTGTGGGCGAGCAATGTGCTGCGCGCGCTGCGCGGCGAGGTACCGGTCCCCTTCGGTGATCCGGTGGCCGATCAGGAACTCGTCGGCCGGGTCGGCGCACCCGGCAGGCCGACACCGATGGTGCCGCGTTTCCGAAGTGCGGTCGGGCGGGGCAGGCAGCGGCGTGGCCTCGCCCGGCATCTGCTGCGGCACCGGCGGATCGAGGCCACCGGGCCGGGCGCGGTGGCGCGGGTCTGCGCGCTGCTGGCCGCCGAGACCAAGGGCACCTCCCGGATCATGATGCCGGTCGACCTGCGCAGGCACGACCCGGACCTGCGGTCCACCGCCAATCTCGCGCTGCCGCTGTTCCTCGACATCACCCCGGGCCAGGACTGGACGCGGATCAAGGAACAGATCAAGACCGGGCTGCACGACCGCAGGGAGCTCGACCAGCTGGCCAACACCAAGATCACCCTCGTCCCCGACGCGGTGAACCGCGGGGTCCTGCACACCACCAACTGGCTCGGCGCGCGCCTGGGCCGGAACCTGGCCTCGGCCACCGTCTCCCATATGGGCCGCTTCACCGGCGCGGACCTGGCCGTCCCCGGCTTCCGGCCGACCGGGCTGTTCGTGCTGCCCCAGCACAGTGTCGCGATGCCGTTGCTGTTCGGGCTCACCGAGTTCGACGGGCACACCGAGCTCACCGTGTCGGCGCGCAACGGCGCCGGGATCGAAGCGCGGCTCGAGGCGCTGCTGGACCGGATCGTGGCCGTGCTGGAAGCTGATCTGCCCGTACCGGATTCACGCCGGTGAGCGTGCCGGCGCGCCTGGTCGTCGCGCGGCCGCGGGCCGTGCTGATCGTGGTCGCGGTGTTCATCGGGTTGTGCGCGGCCTACGGTGCCACGGTCACCGAGCGGCTCAGCGCGGGTGGTTTCGCCGATCCGCACAGCGAGTCGGCCTTCGTCGACCGGTTGGTCACCGAACATCTCGGGCCACAGAGCCCGGATGTGGTCGCGCTCTACACCGCCCCTGCGGGCTCGACCGTCGACGACCTCGGCCCCCGGGTCCGCGCAGCGTTCGCCCGGATCGATCCGGCGCTGCTGGCCCAGCCGGTGGACAGCTATTGGACCGCGATCCCGCCGCGCAAGAACTTCCTCGTCTCGGCCGACCGGCGCCAGGCGGTGGCGGTGGTGTTCACCGCCGGTGACGACACCGCGCGTATCGCCGCCTATCCCGCGATCGCCGCGGCGCTGCGCGTACCCGATGTCGAGACCAGGCTGTCGGGCTACAGCGCGCTCAACACCGAGATCATCGAGCGTTCTCAGCGCGATCTCATTGTGGCGGAGTCGATCTCGCTGCCGCTGACGCTGCTGATCCTGGTCCTGGTGTTCGGTGGCGTACTCGCCGGGTCGCTGCCGGTGGTCGTCGGCATGCTCGCGGTCGCCGGTTCCCTGGGCGCGATCCGGTTGCTCACCGAGTTCACCGAGGTGACCACCTTCGCGGTGAACATCGCCTCACTGCTCGGGCTCGGCATGGCCATCGACTACGGACTGTTCCTGGTGAACCGGTTCCGCGAGGAGTACGCCGAGCGCCGCGATGTCACCGCCGCCGTCACCCGCACCTACGCGACCGCCGGGCGCACCGTGGGTTTCTCGGCGCTGCTGCTGATGTGCGCGTTCGCCGGCACGTTCGTCTTCCCGCAGGCGGTGCTGCGCTCCCTCGGTATCGGCGCGGTCGCCGCGGTCGCGCTCGCCGCCGGTCTGTCGCTCACGGTGCTGCCCGCGCTGCTGATGCTCTGCGGCGCCCGGATCGGCCGGGCGAAGCCGACCGACCGCACCGAACGGTTCTGGGGCCGGGTCGTCGATGCGGTGCTGCGGCGACCGGGCACGGTGACGATCGTCGTCGGTGCGATCCTGCTCCTGCTGGCGGCCCCGCTCACCGGTATCCGGCTGGGCGAAGTCGACCAGCGCGCGTTGCCGGCCGACAGCGAGATGCGCAGTACCGCAGAACAACTCACCGCGAAGTTCCCCGCGGCAGCGAGCGGGGCGACGGTGCTGCTGCGCGGAATCGACGGCACGCCACCACAATCGGCGGCCGTGGCCGAGGCACTCGCCGCGGTCGAGACGGTGCCGGGTGTCAGCGACGTGCTGCAGCAGGGCCGCGACGACGATTTCGTCGTACTGCACGCCTTCCTCACCGGCGCCGACCGCAGCGAGGAAGCCACCGCCACCGTGCGGGCACTCCGCGCGCTCGAACCGCCCGCGGGCACCACGTTCGGCGTCGGCGGCGACACCGCGGCGACGCTGGACACCGTCGATTCCACGGTCGATCGGCTGCCGGTGATGATCGCGGTGATGGTGCTGGCCACCCTGGTCCTGCTGACGGTCGCGTTCCGGTCGATCCTGTTGCCGCTCAAGGCGGTCGCCATGGCGTTCCTGAGTCTGGGCGCCAGTTTCGGGGTGCTCACCTGGATCTTCATCGACGGTCACTTCGCCGAGGTGCTCGGTGTCAGCGCGGGGCCGCTGCCCGCGGGGATGCTGGTGCTGATCGTCGCGGTGGTGTTCGGGTTGTCCACCGATTACGAGGTGTTCCTGCTGTCGCGGATGGCCGAGGCGCATCGCGCGGGCGCCGACACCATCACCGCCGTGCGCGTCGGCACGGTCAAGACCGCGCGTGTCATCACCGCGGCGGCCGTGCTGCTGGTGCTCGTCACCGGCGCCTTCGCGCTGTCGCCGCTCACGCCCATGCGCCTGCTCGGCATCGGCATGATCATCGCGCTGATCCTGGACGCGACCCTGGTGCGCATGCTGCTGGTGCCCGCGCTGGTGCAGCTGATGGGTTCGGCGAACTGGTGGATGCCGGGTCGGCGCTCAGCCGCAGGTCAGGACCGACTCGAACGCGTGTAGCAGGTCGGTGGTGGCGTAGATGTCGGGAACGTCGCGGTCCGGGCGCGACACGAGGTAGCGCGCGGCCAGGTAGCCGGGCAGGCCGGGAGCGTCTTCGGCGTGCGCGCGCGAGAGCACACTCGGGCAGTGCGTGCACTCGATCCACGGCACCACCGTCATCCGGGCCACCGGGCCCGCGGTGATCCCGGCCGCGCGGGCATCGCCGGGCACGGCCTCGCTGTCGGGGACCAGCCGCACCGAGGCGGCCCGGTCGCGGTCCCTGGCGCAGGCGTCGATGCGGTGGTGCACCGAGGCCCGCTCACCCCAGTGCTCGGCGAGCACCTCGATCTCGGCCGCTGTCGTCTCGTCGACCGGTAGTTCGAGGGCGGTGAGCCGCTCGAGCAGGAACCAGATCCCCGCCTCCTGCTCGCCGATCTCGCGGCTGTCGCGGAAACTGCCCGCGTCCTCGGTCGTGGGCAGCAGCCCGGCGAGCCGCTCCCACAGTCGCGCTTCCCACTCGTCGAACCGGCCCTTGTCGCCCATGTCCGGCACCCTACCGAGCTCAGAATCCGGCCAGGGCGGAGGCCAGATCGTCGGTGCCGAAGGCGGCGATGGCCTGATCGCGCACATCCGGGCAGTTCTCGGTGGTCACCGTGTCGATGACCTCCCGGTTACGGGTGATCGCCGCGTTGACCGCGCCGTTGCGCAAAGCCCAGTTGTGCACGGTGCCGTTGAAGGACACGCGGGCCACGGTGGTCCCCTGCTGCTGCCAGTTGCCGATCTCGGCCCGCATCATGTCGCAGAGCTGGGTGGCGGCCCCGGCGCTGATCTGCGGTGACTCGGCGGTGCTCGGCAACGTCGGCCCGATCGGGTCGGTGCTGGTACCGCAGGCGATCAGTGTCGCCCCGGCCAGGGTGACCAGCCCGGCCGCGATCGGTGCGCGCGGACCGCGCGCCCGGATGCTCATGTCGGCTCCGTTCGCTGCGCCATGATCGGGCACCTCCTTGGTCTGCCGATGGGGTCCTCTGCCAGTGCGCCTACCCGGTTCCAGTCTCCGGAAACAGCAGGTCAGCGCTCGGCGAGTGCCTGTTCGCGCAGGGAGCGCAGGGTCCGCGACAGGATGCGCGAGACCTGCATCTGCGAGACACCGAGTTCCTCGGCGATCTCGCTCTGGGTCTTGCCCTCGTAGAAGCGCATGATCAGGACCCGCTGCTCGGCGCGCGGTAGCGCCGCGAGCAGCGGACGCACCGTCATCGCGTCCTCGGTCAGCTGATAGCACGGCTCGTCCGCACCGAGGGTGTCGGTGATCGGCTGGGTGGCGTTGTCGCGGCCGTCGTGGGTGATGTCGTCGATGGAGTTGGTCTGGTAGCCGTTGGCGGCGACCAGCGTGCGGGTGACCTCGACCAGGTCGACCGCGAGTTCCTCGGCGAGTTCGCCCGCGGTGGGCACCCGGCCCAACCGCTGCGACAGGTCCTCGGTGGCCGGCCCGATCCGCAATTGCAGTTCCTTGAGCCTGCGCGGGACGCGCACCGCCCAGGTCCGATCACGGAAGTGCCTGCGTACCTCGCCCATGATCGTCGGGATGGCGAAGGACAGGAACGACGAGCCGCGCTGCACGTCGTAGCGGTCCACCGCGAGCACCAGGCCCACCCGGGCGGTCTGTTCCAGATCGTCGAATTGTTCGCCGCGACCGGCGAACTTGCGCGCGATGTGGTCGGCCAGCGGTAGACACCGCCCGATGACCTCGGCACGCAGGTCGTGCTGCGGTACGCCCGGTGGGAGCGAGCGCAGTTTCTCGAACCAGGGTTCGATGTTGTCGTAGCTGTCGCCACGCGAATGCGATCGCCTGGCCTGCGGTGGAGCGACTGTGCTGGTTTCCCCTGTCATCTGCCGGTGCCTCGCTTCCGGACATTGTTCGGATCTTCTTCGAGTACCCGCTCAGGCCGACGCTACGCGTATCGGCCGGAAGCGGCGGGGCCACCGAAGCGCCGGATCCAGCCGAATTCCACCGTCGTCGGGTAGCCCCGGCGGACCGGATCGAAGGCGGCGTAGTCGATGCGCAGCGCGTCGGTCAGGGTCGCGGCCACGTGCCAGCCGAAGGTGTTCTCGTCGATCGAGTGCGGGTGGCGGGCCACGGTCGTGACGCGGGCGCCCAGGGCACCGTCGGCACCGGTGAACGCGCATTCGACGGCCGAATCCGGCACCGCCTCCAGGATCAGCGCGGTGACCAGCTCGTCGAGCGCCAGCAGCAGGTCGGTGGCCTCGTCGAGCGCGAAACCACCCACCAGCAGCACCGCCTCGGCGAGTGCGTGCGCCATGGTGAGCTGGTCGAGTTCGGCGGGCACCCGGAACCCGACATCCCACCGCCGAGGGGCGGTCTCGTGCTGATCCGCTCGCACACCGCCTCCTCATCGTCGGCTCACCGGGCGACTACCCAGCCGTCGCTACTCCCGTGCGCGTACCCCGTGCACCGCCGCCCAATCACGGATTAGGGTGGCGATCATGAGCCGTCAGGTCCAGATCACCTTCGATGCCCACGATCCGAAGGCACTGTCGAGCTTCTGGCGGGAGGCGCTGGGCTATGTGCACCCGGCGCCGCCGGGAGTCGAGGTGCCGGCGGGAACCGATCCGCTCGACGCGTGGGACGAATTCCTCGCGCGGGCCGGGGTGCCGCCGGAATTGCGTAATACGAAATCCGCGATCGAGGATCCCGCCGGTGCTGGGCCGCGAGTGTTCTTTCAGCAGGTGCCGGAGGACAAAGTCGCCAAGAATCGTGTCCATCTCGATATCCGGGCGGCACCGGGGTTACAGGGCAAAGAACGCATGGCCGCGCTCGAAGCCGAATGTGACCGTCTGGTCGCGCTCGGCGCGACACGAGTTCGGCGCTTCGATCCCGAACCGCCACTGAGCCTGGGATTCCTCGTGCTGACCGATCCCGAGGGCAATGAATTCTGCCTGGATTGAACAATGGCGCGGCTAAACTGTCCGCCATGACGGAGCAGCGAAAACTGACAAAGAAGATTGCGCCCGTGATCATCGCCGTTGCCGCCGCCGCGCTCGTCGGCGCGTGCGGTGACGACGACTCCTCCGATTCCGACGCGACGTCAACGACACCCATGACGGCCGCGACCACCACCATGGGTGCCACCACCAGCGGTTCCGCGACGGCCACGACCTCCGCGGGCATGACCTCGGTGGAACCCGGCACACCGGCGGCGACCTTGTCGTCCACCCCGTGGGAGACCACCTCGGCCGAGGACGCGAGCGGCACCGAAGTCGCCCTCGACAACGACAATGTCGAGAATTTTGTCGGCTATGCCTATTTCGAACCCGACGGCACCTTCACCATGTACGACCTCGAGGATTCCCCGAAAATGCAGGGCGAGTGGTCGGTGTCCCCCGACGGGAAAACCCGAACCCTCATCGCGATGAACGACGCGGGCGAAGAACAATACCGCCGCGATGTCGATATCGTCACCCTGACCGACCAGGAATTCACCTACCGCGTCTACCCCGACCCCGCCGACAAAACGGTCTATTACGACATCGTCCACACCCCCACCACCCACCAGAAACCAGCCAACTGATTTCCCCGGATCACCCTGTGCGCCACACAGGGTGATCCGATGATCGGCCACAGAACACCGACCATGGTCCGGGTTGCAGCCGCCTCAGCCCTCCTTGACCAGGTCCGGCTTCTCCTCGGCCATCACCGCTTCACCGCGCGCCACCATGCCCGCCTCGTCCGACAGCGTCAGGTGCGGGATGAACAGCGCGAGACCGAAGGCCAGCACCGCACCGGGGATCAGGTACCAGAACCCGGGCACCAGCGCGTCGACGTAGGCGCCGACGATCGCGTCGTGCAGGGTGTCGGGCAGATTCTTGACCACCGACGGGATGAGCGTGCTCGGATCGAGTTTCGCCGCCACCGCCTCCTGCCAGTTCGCCTGGAACGCGCCGGTCAGGTTCTCGGTCAGCCTGCTGGTGAAGATCGAGCCGAAGATCGCGACACCCAGCGCGCCACCCATCTCGCGGAAGTAGTTGTTGGCGCTGGTCGCCGTGCCGATCTGGTCGGCCGACACCGCGTTCTGCACGACCAGCACCACGATCTGCATGATCAGGCCCATTCCGGCGCCCATCACGAACAGCATGGCCGAGACCACCCACATCGAGGTGTCGGCGGCGAGGGTGGTCAGCCACAGCATGTCCAGCCCGATCAGGGCGGCGCCGATCGGCGGATAGATCCGGTAGCGGCCGGTTTTGGTGATCACCGCCATCGAACTGATCAAGGTCAGCATCATGCCGATCATCATCGGGATCAGCAGCAGACCCGAGACCGAGGCGGAGGTGCCGGTCGCCATCTGCAGGTAGGTCGGGATGAAGCCGATCGCGGCGAACATCACCACACCGAGCACGAAACCGATCAGCGAGGTCAGCACGAAGGTGCGGTTGCGGAACAGCCACAGCGGCAGCATCGGTTCCTCGGCCCGCGACTCGACGAACACGAACGCCGCGACCACCACGACCAGCGCGGCGATCATCGACACCATCACCGTCGATCCCCACTCGTACTGCTTGCCACCCCAGTCGGTGATCAGGATCAGCAGCGTCGTCGCGGTCGACATGAGCACGATGCCCAGGTAGTCGGGCCGGGTCTTGGGCCGGTGGCTGGGGATGCTCAGATAGCGGTAGGCGATGACCAGCGCGGCGATGCCGACCGGCACATTGATCCAGAAGCACCAGCGCCAGTCGAGATGGTCGGCGAACAACCCGCCCAGCAGCGGCCCGGCCACCGAGGTGATGCCGAAGACCGCGCCCATCGGCGCCATGTATTTGCCCCGGTCCTTGGCCGGCACGATATCGGCGATGATGGCCTGGGCCAGGATCATCAGGCCGCCGCCGCCCACGCCCTGCAAGCCGCGGAAGGCGATGAACTCCCAGAATCCGCTCGCGGCCGCGGCACCGACCGAGGCCGCGGTGAACACCGTGATCGCGAACAGGAACAGCCAGCGGCGGCCGAACATGTCGCCGAGCTTGCCGTAGATCGGCATGACGATGGTGGTGGCCAGCAGGTACGAGGTGGCGGTCCAGGCCATGTGCGAGACCCCGCCGAGGTCGCCCACGATCGTCGGCATCGCGGTGCCGACGATCATCTGGTCGAGACTGGCCAGGAACATCCCGGCGATCAGCGCCGAGAAGATCAGCCAGATCCGTTTCTGGGTCAGGACGATCGGGGCCGGCGGGGCGGCATCGGTCGTGGTCATCGGAGCTTCTCCCTTGTGCTGTCGTCCGGCCGGTCGAAGAGCCGGGCGGCCATGGCGCAGTGCTCGTGCAGCGCTGCGGCTAGTGACCCGTCGGGGTCGCCGGCCAGCGACATCGCTGCCCGCGTGGTGATGGTGGTCATGATGCCCGCGGTGATCGAGGCGAATTCGGGTTCGACCGGGCCGCCGAGGCGCGCGGCGAGAAGTTCACCGGTCGCCGCTTCCATGCGCGCACCGGAGGCGACGAACGCGGCCAGTACCCGCGGCTCGGCCATGATGAGCCGGGTGACCAGCGAGATACCTTCGCGCACTTCGTCTTCCGGCTCGAAGCCGGCGGCGTGCAGCCAGACGAGGTCCTCCACGAGGACGCCGGTCGGCCCGCCCGCGACGAATTCGCGCCGGGCGTCCGGGGTCCCGATCTCACCGATCGGCCCGACGATCGCGTCGAGCTTGGTCTCGTAGTAGTTGAAGAACGTGCGCGGGGACACGCCCACCGCGTGGGCGATGTCGTCGACATTGGTCGCGTCGAGCCCGTGCTCCACCGCCAGCCGCCGGGCGGCCAGACACAGGTCCAGCAAGGTGCGCTGTTTCTTCTGCGCACGCAGTCCGATCGAGGCCGCGGCGCCCGGCTCCGGGGTCACACCACGAAATTAGCACAAACTGCAATTTTTCAGAAACTGCAATTCGGTGGGCTCGTCCTTCTCCGGCGACATCCTCGGTGTTCGGCTACTGTCCCGATCAGCTTCAGTTCGTAGAAGGACCCCGATGGCGCTGTCTCGTCGACACTTGTTCACTTTGGCCGGCGGTGCGCTCGCCACGCTCGGCCTGCCCCTCGCGCGCGCCGAGGGGCAGGTACTCGGCGCGACCGATCTCGACTATCTGCCGCTGAGCCTGCGCGGCTACAACCGCCGGTTCCTGGCCCGCCCGGACCGGATCTTCGTGCCGGCGAATGCCGAGGAGGTCCGGGACGCGGTCGCCAGGGCTGTCGCAGAGAACTCCACGCTCGCCGTCCGTTCGGGTGGACACTGCTTCGACGATTTCGTCGACAACGCACGCACCCGATCGCTCATCGACCTGAGCAAGCTGAACGCGGTGCGCTGGGACGAGCAGCACCGCGCCTTCTCGGTCGACGCGGGCGCGGATCTCGGCACGGTCTACCAGGCACTGCACCGCTGGGGCGTCACGGTGCCGGGCGGGATCTGTCTCGGCGTCGGGATGGGCGGGCATGTGACCGGTGGTGGATACGGCCCGTTGTCGCGGCGCTTCGGGCTGGTCGCCGATCATCTGGCCGGGGTGGAGGTCGTCACCGTCGACGCCGACGGCGCCGCGAAGCTGGTGCTCGCCACGAAGGACGGGCCCGAGCACGACCTGTGGTGGGCGCACACCGGCGGCGGTGGCGGCAATTTCGGTGTGGTGACGCGTTTCCTGCTCCGCTCACCGGATTCCGACGGCACCGATCCCGCGCGCGCCCTACCGCGAGCGCCGGGCAGCATGCTCAGCGCGCGACTGATCCTGCCGATCACGACCGAGGATTCGTTCGTCCGGTTCCTGGGCAACTATCTCGGCTTCTTCGACCGGCACCGCGCACCCGGCGACGACTTCGCGGGGCTCTACGCGCCCCTGATGTTCTGCACGACCGGCACCGGCACGGCCGAGCTGCTGATCCTGCTCGACGGTGACACCCCCGGCGCCCGCGCGCGATTCGACGAATTCGTCGCCACGGTGACCGAGGGTGTGCAGCCGGGACCGTTGCTGCTGCCGGTCGATCAGCTGTCCTATCCGGACACGGTGAACCGGGTGTACTACGCGAAGGGCGTGAACACCACGCGGGTGAAGGTGAAGGCCGCCTACCTGCGCCGGGCCTACTCCCCCGACCAGCTCCGCGTCTTCTACCGCTACCTCACCGATCCGGCCTTCCTCGGCGAATCCCAGCTCGAGTTCCTGCCGTTCGGTGGCGCGATCAATGCCGTGACCGCCGACGCGACGGCCATGCCCGCGCGCGATTCGTTCATGAAGATGCTGATCCACGCCGCCTGGCGACTGCCCGGCGACGACGACCGCTACCTGCGGTGGGCGCGCGAGATATATCGCGACGTCCATGCCGGCACCGGCGGCGTGCCCGTGCCGAACGAGAACTACGGCGGCAGTTACATCAACTACCCGGACCCCGATCTCGCCGACCCCGCCTGGAACACCTCGGGTCTGCCGTGGCACGCCTTCTACTACGGCGAGAACTATCCGCGACTCCAACGCGTCAAGGCGACATGGGATCCGGGAAACGTCTTCGCGCACCAGCTCTCGATCAGGTGAGGGCGAGTACCCGGCAGGGTCCGCCGGTCCCGCCCGCGTGCGTGGGCGCGCCGACGACCACTGTCGCACCGGCCGGCGGCACCGCCGCGAGGTTGGCCAGCATCTCCACGCCGTAGCGGCCCGCGCCGAGCAGGGTGGTGTGCGCGCCGTAGTCGGGGTCGGCGCCGCAGTCCAGGCTCAATGTGTCGACACCCGCGCCGACGATGCCGCACTGTGCCACCAGGTATTCGGTGGCCTCTCCCGAGAATCCCGGTGCGTGCGGGCGTCCCTGCGCATCCAGATTCAGGAACGCCGACGGCTCCGCGAGGTGGCGCTCCCAGCCCGAATGCAGGGCGACGAAGGCACGTTCGGGGATCTCGCCGTGCTGTGCGCGCCAGTTGTCGATGTCGGCGACGGTCACCACCGCGTCGGCGTCGACGGCGGCCTTGGCGCTGATGTCGAGGACGACCAGCGGCGCGACCAGATCCGCGACAGCCAGCGTCTCGGTCGTGGCGGCACCCTCGATGCGATGCGCGGGCGCGTCGAGGTGCGTGCCGGTGTGTTCCCAGTAGCCGAGGGCCAGCTGACCGAAACCACCGGCGGCGTGCCAGGCGACCGGCACCGTGGCGATCGGCGGATTACCCGGCCAGACCGGCAATTGCGGGGTCAGTGTGTGGGTGAGGTCCACGACGCCACCCGCGCGGGGCGTGGCCACCGCGGGCGCGGGCACCACCGCGGCGGCCGCGGCCAGCCCCGCGAGCCCGAACAGGGCCCGGCGGCTCGGCCGCGGCGCGCTGTCGCGGACGTGTCGAACGATCTCCGGCGCGCACATCGGCTCAAGATAGCCGCTCGCGGCGGGTGATCAGTCCTCGTTCTGCAAGACGGCGCGCAGCCGCGCGGTGTCGGCCTCGGTCCAGCCCTCGGGTGACAGGATCGCCGACCAGGCGTTGGCGATGTCGGCGTGGAAGGTGTGACCGTGGCCGTCGGGGACGTCGGTGGACACGGCCATGTCGGCCGAGACCTGCAGGAATGTCACCACGGGGATCCAGCGGGTACTGGGCAGCACATCGGGTCCGCGTGGTTCGCTGAGCCAGTCGGGTTTCTGGAACAGCAGTTGCGGCGTCCACCAGGTGATCGGGTCGGAGGCGTGCTGGAGATACACCACCCGGGGCGGCGGCCACGGCGCGTCGGGGCGGGCGAGATCGCGGGCGTCGGCGACGAATCGGGCGGTGTGCCCGTCGCGGTAGATCGGCAGCCACTGCGGTGAGCCGGGGTCGCGGCGCGCGGTGGCGTCACGCCAGACCGGATTGGTGGCGGTGGGGCCGACGAACAACACGCCGTCGGTGCGGGCCGCCATGTCCTGGACGCTGGAGAACGCGGCCTCGCCACCGAAGGAGCCGAGGCTTTCGCCGAAGACCACCAGTTTCGGCCGCTGGTCCGCGGGCAGGGTGTCCCACACCGCGTGCACGGCCTCGAACAGTGCCTGCCCGGCCTGGCGGGCGCGTTCCTGGTCGACGAGGAACGACAACCAGCTCGGCAGATAGGAGTACTGCATGCTCACCAGCGCGCTGTCGCCGTTGGCCAGGTACTCCACCGCCGAGGCGGTCGACTCGTTGATCCAGCCGGTGCCGGTCGTGGTCGCCACCCCGAGCACCGCGCGCTCGAAGCCGCCGGCCCGCCGCAGTTCGGCGACCGCGAGATCGGCTTCGGCCCGGACGTTCTCGGCGGAGTCGAGGCCGGTGTAGGCGCGAATCGGGGTCATGGCCTGCCTGCCGCTGAACGCGGTCAGTTCCTCGGCGGTCGGCCCGTTCGCGACGAAGATCCGGCCCTGCCTGCCGAGCGACTCCCAGCTCACCAGCGATCCGGGACCACCGGAGCGCTCGGGTATCCCGGGTTCCGGTGTGTCGTCGGAGATCTCCTGGTTGACGGCTTTGAACGTGCCGTTGAGCACCGTCATGGCCGCCTCGGCGACCACACCGTTGAGTGCGGCGATCGCGACCGCGGCCACCACGATCCCGGCCAGCAGGGCGGCCACCCGTGGTGGCAGGATCCGCCCGAACAGCCTGCCGACCCCGCGCGTCGCCGCACGGCACCCGCGCGCCACCACGAGCAGCACCAGGAAGACGATCGCGGCGATCAGCACCAGGATCGGGTAGGCATGCCAGGCGAGATCCGGCACACCCATCAGCCCGCGCAACTCGTTCTGCCAGTCCGCGTACCAGAACAGCACCCCGACGGTGCCGAGGCAGCCGATGACGCCGACCGCCCAGCGCAGTATCCGCGGGGGCGAGCCGGCCGGTCGCTGCAGCAGCCACCCGATCAGCGCGGTGACGGCGACGCCGAGCCCGTAGCCGACCGCCGCCGCCGCACCGGAGACCAGGCCTTGGAACAGGGGCCCGCGCGGCAGCAGTGACGGGGTGAGCGACAACCACATCAGCACGACCGCGCCGATCGCCGCGCCGAAGCCGAAGCCGCCGCGCCGGGCGGCCGCGGATCGTTCGGCGCGCCGTTGCGTGGCACGTTCGGATTCGGTCTCGGCGGCGGGTGCGTCCGGGGAAGTCATGAGCCACAGCCGATGTCGCGGGAATTCCGTCCGGCATCGGAAATTGTCGATTCTGTTGCGGCGCTGCGCATTTTTGCACTATACGGCGCCGATCCACCGGAAAACCGGTTTCCCGGTGGTCGACACTCGGACGGCACCGCGATATCGCCGATAATCGCGGCTCGGTCTTGTTGTGGCACATCGGGTTCTTCGATACCGTCGACCTGCCGCAACGTACTGCTCCGTCGCCGAGGAGGATCCGATGTTGCCCGTGATCTATTCGATGAGCGTGTCGCTGGACGGATTCATCACCGGACCGGACGACGACATCAGCTGGGGAACGCCCGACTCGACGATAAAGCGCGTCCACAACGCACAGACCCGCGAGGTCGCCGTGCATCTGTGTGGGCGCAAACTGTACGAGATCATGCTCGTGTGGGAGACCGCCGAACCGGGCGAGTTCGACGAGGACGACATGGAATTCGCCCGGATCTGGCGGCCGATTCCCAAGGTGGTCTTCTCCAGCACTCTCACCGCGGTCGAGGGCGCCGCCCGGCTGGCCACCGACGACATCGCCACCGAGATCGCCCGTCTGCGCACCGGTCCCGGCGAGGGTGCGATCGCACTCGGCGGAGCCACCCTGGCCGCCGCCGCCATCGCCGAAGACCTCGTCGACGAGTACCGCCAGTTCGTCTACCCGGTGGTCCTCGGCGCGGGCACCCCGTACTTCCCGCCACTGCCCCGGGGACTCGAGCTGGAACTCGTCGAATCCCGCATTCTCAGCAATCGCGTCGTCTACCTGCGTCACCAGCGCATCCGCTGACGCGAACCCGCCCCTTGACACCACTCCGTTCGTAGTACTATGTTTGTAATCACTACATACGGAGTACTACACACTAGGCGGTCAACATGCGAAAGCAGCACAGCACCTTCCCGACCCGGACCCAGCGCGTCATCGCCCGCCCGACCCCTCCTCGCTCGATCACCCCCAGGGGCGGATGGTCGCCGCGCAGCAGGCACGGCGCGCGGTAGACGCGCGATGACGACCCGGACGGACGAGAGCCCCGCCGTATCGATCAGCGATACCGGCGGGGCTCTGGCATTGCCGGATCAGCTGCAGCAGTTCGGGTCCAGCACCACACACAACGCCGAGAGCGCGTCACGACGGGCGCGGTGAAAGGTGTTCATCCCGCGCCGTTCCGATGCCACCAGACCGGCTTTGCGCAGCTGACCGAGGTGATGCGACACGGTGGACTCGCTCAAGCCGACCGCGGCGGCGAGATCACCGCCGTTCTGCTCACCGAGCGGATCGGTCAGCAGCAGCGACAACAGCTTCACCCGGACCGGGTCGGCGATCGCCTTGAGCCGCAGCGCCACCTCCAGCGCGGCGGCGTCGTCGACCGGGCCTGCGGCGACCGGAGCGCAGCAGACCGGAGCGGACATATCGATCACAGGAAGCGCCTTGGGCATGACATCGACTCTACGCGCGGTATTGACATATGTCGAAAAGGTGAGCACACTCGACCACAGCAGTTCTTCGATATATGTCTCACAAATGGAGGTTCGATCATGTCCCGCATCCAGCTGGCCCTCAATGTCGACGACCTGGACAAGGCCGTGCAGTTCTACTCGACCCTGTTCGCCACCGAACCCGCCAAACGCAAGCCCGGCTACGCCAATTTCGCCATCACCGAGCCGCCGCTGAAGCTCGTGCTGCTGGAGAACCCCGGCCAGGGCGGCAGTGTCAACCACCTCGGCGTCGAGGTCGACTCCTCCGAGCACGTCCACGGCGAGATCGCCCGGCTCTCCGCGGCCGGCCTGTTCACCGAGGAGCAGATCGCGACCACCTGTTGCTTCGCCACCCAGGACAAGGTGTGGGTGACCGCACCCGACGCCGAGCGCTGGGAGGTCTACACGGTGCTGGCCGACAGCGAAACCTTCGGCACCGCACCCGAACCCGGGCTCACCGACGCCGCGGCGACCAGCGCGTGCTGCGGCACCGCCGAGGAAGCCGCCGCCGAGGGCGCGTGCTGCGGCACCGAGGCCAAGCAGAAGGCGGTCGCCTCGGGGGCGAGCTGCTGCGGCTGACTCCCCCACCTCGCCGGTGACGCCCTCCGAGGGCCACCGTTATCGCACGCGCCCGGATTCGGCCGAGCGGCGGCGCGCGTCCGCACGGAGCCGGTCCGAGCGCGCGCGGCGGGCGGCGTCGGCGAGGTCGGCGATGTCATAGGCCATCGAGCAGCCCTCCCACACCAGGTCACGGGCCGCCGTCGCCGCGGCAGCGCGCCACATCTGGCGCTGGTGAACGAGCACCGCGGCCTGGACCTCGCGGGCCAGCTCACCGACCGCCTGCCAGTCGTCCACGGCCATGTCGACCCACGCGCCCACCGATGTCTGCAACCTCATCGTCGCCACCCCGCCACCATATTGAGTGAACATTTGTACACTGACTGGTTCGAGGGTATCCCGCGCGGTCGGCCCCGGCAACCCTGTGCGCCACCCGAACCGTGTCGGTCAGGCCGCGTCCGCCGCGAGGCGCGATCGCTGATCGTTGGCGACGATCTCCCTCGAACCCGGTGCCGTCCGCGTCATGTCGGGGCGTTCGCGGTCCGAGGGCTGGGACCGTTCACGTCGACGCCATGGGATCGGGGAGCAGCGGCGGAGGCGTCGGCGGCTCCGGCCCGGGATCGCCCGGCCGGGGCGGCGGTGGCGCAGGACCTGGTGGCGGTGGCACCGGATCACCGGGCCGGGGCACCGGGCCGGGTGGCACCGGATCACCCGGCCGCGGCTCGGGCGGGGTCGGTACCGGATCGCCGGGGTCGGGTGGCCGAGGATCGGGTGCGGGGCCGGGCGGGGCGGGTTCGGGCACCGGGGGCGGTTGGGTGAGTTCGAGGGGACGGACCCTCGTGTCGGCGCTGGATCGGATCGGCTGCATCGCGACACTCCTTTCGCGGGCGGACCCCCACTGCTGTCGAGATGCCCCGAATCGGCCGGATCAATCAGCCGCATCCTTCGAGTGTCGCCCCGGCCAGTTCCGCGACCACGTCGCCGATGTCGCCGCGAGCGCGCAGCGCGGCAACCTGTCTGCGCGCACCGTTGCCGCGCCCGCTCAGCGCGGCGACCGCCCGGGTGACGAACTCGAGGTCCTCGGACTCGGCCAGCGCCGGCTCGACGGACCGGATCAGCTGGGTCAGCAGGTCGTGATGCGGCACCACGCGACAGGCCACCAGATCGAGCCCGTTCCCGTCGAGCCCGAAACGCGCGGCATTCCAGTACGCGGCGCGCAACATCTCGCCCGACACCATCGCCGGCGGCTCGCCCGCAGCGATCGAGCGCAGTCCCATGGTGACGATTCCCCTGATCAGCGCCGCCAGCAACGCCGATTCCTCGGCCGTGGCCGGAACGTCGCTGACGCGGACCTCGACCGTCGGAAACGACTCCGACGGGCGGATGTCCCAATAGACCATCTTGTTGTCCAGGATCGCGCCGCTGGCCCGCATCATCGCCACGATCGCCTCGTAGTCGGCCAGTGCGGGAAGATACGGCGGTGGTCCCGCGCTGGGCCAGCGCCGCCACAGGATGCTGCGCCAGCTCGCGTAGCCGGTCTCGCTGCCGCGGTAGATCGCCGAGTTCGCCGTCGTGGCCAGCAACACCGGCAACCAGGGCCGGACGTAGTTCCCGACGAGTACCGCGGTTTCGCGGTCGGGCACGCCGACATGCACGTGACAGCCGCACAGGCCCTGCTCGTGGGCGATCATCCCGAAGGTGTGCGCGATCCGCTGGTACCGCGGGGTCTCGGTGACCGGAAATTGCTCGGGCACCGTCGGCGGGACAGCCACCGCCAGCAGCCCGGCATCGTGGCCGGCCGCGCAGTCCGCCACCCGGCGCCGTGTCGTGCGCAGTTCGTCGAGCAGCTCACCGATGACGGAGTGCACACGGCTGCTGGTCTCGACCTGACATCGGGTCAGCTCCAGCTGCAGATCGATCCCGGCCCGTTTCGCACTCGCGGCGACCTCGGCGTTCTTCGGCGCCGGTGCCCCCGTTACAGGGTCGGTCAGCAGGAATTCCTCCTCGACGCCGACCGTCAGACAGTGCTGTTTCCCGCCCACCCGCTGCCTCCTCTGCGCGGTGTCCCGGACCTGCTCACAACAGCATCTCACCCGGCCGTCATCGTGGCACCGATGCCGAGATAGACAGTCATGAAAACGAACAGGAACCAGCCGGCGCCCTGCCAGATCACCCAGGCACCACCGCGCCGCCACACCCGATAGGTCTGCACGAAGGCAACGAGGCCGCCGAGCAGCAGAATCGCGCCGGGGACGGCGAGCACCGCGGTCTTGGCCGGGGTGTCGCAGAAGCGGCTCTGCGCGGCCGCGCACACGTCGCGCTGGGCGGCCCACACCGTGGCGAGCGCGCAGGCGAGTGCCGCCAGCGCGATGATCGTCGCCGCGTAACGCATCGCCCGGCGTCCGGTTCGTCCGTCGTTGCCCAGGCTGTCGCTCACGGCATCACCCCGATCGGCTGTCGTGCCGTGGGGCATCGGTGGATGCCCCACGGCACGGGTGCGCGGTCAGTCGCGGAATGCGTCCTTGACCTTCTCGCCGGCGTCCTTCAAGTTCGACTTCGCCTGCTCGCCGCGGCCTTCGTTCTCGAGATCGCGGTCGTCGGTGGCCTTGCCGGCGGCTTCCTTCGCCTTGCCGGCCAGCTCGTCGGCCTTGTTCCTCGCCTTGTCTGCGATTCCCATGGTGTTCCTTCCAGACGTATCGCTCGGTCGAGTCCCGACCGTGGGCCGTCCTGGGGACCCATTCACCGCCTACCCGGGCGCCGGGAACGCAAACAGCCGCCGCCGAAGCTGTGTCCGCATACATTTACCGGGTAATTGCCAGGACATGGCACACATCCGTCGCTGGGGAGCTGTCTATCTGTTGATGCTGCTGTTCCTGGGCTCATGGGCAGCGCAGTTCGTCACCCAGCTCATCGAGTACAGGAACACACAGCAACAGCTGGGCCAACCATTTCACTGGTCGGGGTACTGGCCCGAATTCCTCGCGAGCACCTTCGAGAACTGGCAGAGCGAGTGGTTCCAGCTCGTCTTCCAAGCGGTTCTGCTCCTGGGTGCGAAACACTGGATCTTCCGTGTCGACGCCGAAAACAGCGAGCGCATCGAAGCCAAGGTCGACGATCTGCGCGCCTACCTGGTCCCGCCCGCTCACCGGACGGAGCCGCCCGGCGCCTGAACCCTGGATCAGCCTGCGCGAGAACGTGTCTCGCGATCGGAGCGGAGGTTCTCGCCTTTGCCGAGGCCGCGATGCGCGCGGATCAGCAGCGCCGCGCGCAGATAACACAATCCGGTGACGTCGTTGAGATCGAATCCGGTCAGCTGGCCGATGCGTTTGAGCCGGTAGTCGACCGTATTCGTATGGACGAACAATTCGCGCGCGGTCTGGGTACGCCGCAGATTGGAGGCGATGTACACCTCGAGTGTGTGCAGCAGTTCCGGATGCGCTTCCAGGGAATCGACGACCGAACTCAGGTAGTCGCGGGCCGGTCCCTGCCGGGTCAACTGGTACTCGAAGGCCAATTCGTGCGGGCGATAGACCTTGCTCTCGCCTCCCAGCCGATGCACGATCTCGACCAGTTCGTGGACCTGTTCGGCGGCGCGCGGGATATCGGTGGGCACCGCCGACATCGTCACCGCGCGCACCGGAACCTGTGCCGCCCTGGACAATCCGACGATCAGGTCGTCGAGGTCGCGCTCCCCGAACTCCGCGGTGGGCAGCAGCAAGGTGCCGCCGTCGACACTGAGCAGCGAGAGCACTTTGCCCACGCACCGATTCGCCAGTTCGGCCTGCACGCGCCGCAGTTTGCGCCGGGCGACCACGTTCGCGTCGAGCGACGGATCCAGTTCCTCGGGATGCGGCGGCAGCGCGAGGGCGATGACGTGATAGCGATCGGCGACCTCGATGCCGCATTCCCTGGCCATGGTCGAGGTGCTCTGACCACCGAGCAGCGCCGAGGTCAGGGTGTGTACGGCGGTGTGATGCTCGCTGACGACCGAGCGCAGCTCTCGCACGTAGGCGACGGACACGGCCGAGGTGATCGTGTTCAGCACCTCGGTCAGCCGTCGAGCCACGCCAACGGCGGTGTCCTGGCTGTTCAGATTCGCGGTGACCAGGTCGAAACTGAGCTTGAAGCCCTCGTACAGGGCATTGTGGATGGTATCGATCGGGATACCCTCGCGGGCCCAGCCCGCGGCAGCCGCCTGGATACGCTCGAGCCGCCCTGGCAGGTCGCGGCCGTCGAGGACACCCATGGTCAACTCCAGGCACATGCGAGTGACCATGGTGACATCCCCGTCGAGAACCTCGCCGGGCAGCGTGGCACACGGTGCGACATTCGCGATGAAATGCCCCACCATCTGGCGGGAGATCGTCCGTACATCCTTCAACGGCGTGGATACCGGACGGCCTGTCGCGGTCAAGAACGGAGCGATGGATCGTGTGCCGGCCATGGTGAATCCTTCCCACCCAGTTCAGCTGGGCAAGCCTCCAAAATACCCCCGTCACGACGCCTTCAGTTGTGATCGGCCGCAACGGAATACCGAACCGACTCGAGATTCTCCGAGGCGATCGATCGACCGTCGCAGCCGCTTCGGCGCCACGGCTCAGACCGTTCGGTGGAGGCGAATCCGGGGCAGAACCGCGCAATCCTGCTCATGAGGCCGGTTCCGCCACCACCGACGGACAGCGTTTAGCCGACTACAGGCACAGGCTCAGCTCGAGCGGGCCGAGCGGCACGGGCAGGCACACTTCCACCGAGCCCGACACGGGCGCGGGGGCGGCAGCGGATGCCGTTCCGGCACTCAGCGCGCCGGCGGTCAGCACCAGCGCCGCGATGGCGATCGGACGGGCAGTTCTGGATTTCATACAGTCAACCTCGATTGCATTTCTGTGACACATCCCCATCTCGGGGACATCTCGATCAGATCACAAACGACTCCGGAGCACGTCCGGTCCTGAGCAGTTTCAGAGTATCTCCGCATTATCCAAGAAATCGTCGGAGATACCTACAATCAGCGATCAGACGACACCGGCGGTGATCAGCAGAGTCCAGATCTCGCCCTGGTCGACGACCTCGACGCCGAGCTTGCCTGCCTTGGCCAGTTTGCTGTCGCCGACGCCCGCGCCGGTGACGAGCAGATCGGTATTGGCCGAGACCGAGGTTGCCGTGGTGGCACCCGCCTTCTCGCACAGCCGCTGGAAGGTCGGGCGGGCGACCTTCTCCCCGGAACGCGGGTCACTGATCGCACCGGTGATCACCACGGTCTTGCCGGCCAGGGGCGCGCCCGCGGCGACGACCGGCGGCAGGTCTTCCTCGCGCACGTCCAGCGAGACTCCTGCCGCGCGAAGCCGTTCCAGTTCCGGGCGGAGCCGGTGCAGGTGCGCGACCAGGGAGGCGGCGACCTTCGGGCCGATGTCCTCCACGGCGACGAGCCGTTCCTCGCCGGCGTCGGCGACCTCTTCCAGCGAACCGAATCCGGCCCTGGCCAGGCGGGCGGCGGTGCCGTCGGAGGCCATCGGGATCGCCAGGCCGATCAGCGCGCGGCGCAGCCCGACCTGGCGGCTGGCGTCGATCGAGTCGATCATGCGCGCGGCGGAGACCTCACCGATCCGGTCGAAGTCCAGCAGGCGTTCCTTCGTCAGCGTGTAGAAGTCCGACGGGTTCTCCAGAATGCCCGCCTCGGCCAGACGTTCGATCCAGACGCCGCCGATGGCGTCGATGTCGGCGGCGGCGCGGGAGGCCCAGTGGATGAGCCTGCGCACCGCCTGCGCGGGGCAGGCGACATTGGTACAGAACAACTCCCGGCTGTTGCCCTGCTCGGTCACCGGCTGGGCGCACGACGGGCAGGCGGTGGGCGGCACTATCTCCCGCTCGGCCCCGGTGCGCCGGGAGGCATCGAGAACACCGGCCACGAAGGGGATCACGTCACCGGCACGGCGCACCAGCACCGTGTCACCGATCTTGATGTCGCGGGCCCGGATCACCTCCTGGTTGGCCAGGGTCGCCTTGGTGACCGTGGTGCCGCCGACGAACACCGGCTCCAGCCAGGCGACGGGCACGATCTTGCCGGTCTTACCGACATCCCAGACCACGTCGGCCAGCAGGGTGGTCTTCTCCTCGGCGGCGAACTTGTACGCCAGCGCGCCCCGTGGGGAGTTCGACCGGATCCCGGCCGCCGCGTACGCGGCACGGTCGGCCAGGCGCAGGACGGCGCCGTCGATGTCGTAGTCCAGGTCGTTGCGGCCCTGCTCGATCGCGCCGATCGCGGCCTGCGCCTGGGCGGCGTCGGCGCACAGCCGCATCCGCGCTCCGTCCACACCGAGTGCCTCGAGCCCCTCCCCCAGATCCACGGCCACGCCGTCTGGCATGTCCAGGTCGAAGCCGAAGAACTGCAGCCGGCGCTGCGCGACGGTGGCCGGATCTTTCGCCCGCAACGTGCCCGCCGCGGCATTGCGGGGGTTGATCAGGGGCTTGTCCGGATGTGCGGTGTTGTAGGCGGTGAAGGTCGAGCGCAGCATGACCGCTTCACCGCGCACCTCCACCCGCCCCGTGACCTCGATGCGCTCGGGCACGCCGTCGACCAGCGCGCGGACCAGCAGGGTGACGTCGTCGCCGGTGGTGCCGTCGCCCCGGGTGACCGCCCGCAGCAGGCGCCCGTCCTCGAAGACCAGCGACAGCGACAAGCCGTCCAGCTTCGGCATCACCACCACCGGCTGTCCGGGGAACCGGTCGAAGAACGCCGCGACCTGCTCGGGCTTGGTCGCCTTCTCCAGCGACAGCATCGGCCGCGCGTGCCGGATCGGGGCGTGCAACACCGCGGGCGCCCCGACCTGCTCGAGCGGATTCGGGTCGGGGGTGAGCTCGGGATGCGCGTCGATCAGTTCGCGCAGTTCGTCTTCGATCGCGTCGAACTCGGCGTCGGCGACCAGCGGCGCCCCCTGGTAGTAGGCGTCACGCAACGCCACGACGCGGTCTGCGAGTTCTTGGATGCGTTCCCCTTTTTCCACGTCCCAGACGCTACCGATCCCCACCGACAGGAACGGCCGGGACCCGCCCACCCGCCGGGTCGATGCGGATCCTGAGGCAGCCGCGAGCGCACAAGCGGCGCCCGGACCCCGGCACGTGCCAGACTGACGGCGTGAGCGGGCAGGTGAAAGAACCCAGTGTGACGCAACCGAACAGCGAGCCGCGAGGTGATCGTGGCGCGGTCATCGGCGCCGGGCTGCTGTGGCTGGCCAAGTGGTCACTGTGCATCGTGGCGATCGCGGCCGGTGCGTGGGTGCTCGGCTGGGTCGCCGCCAAGCTGTGGGTGGTGCTCCTGCCGGTCGCGCTGGCCGTGGTGGTCGCCACCATCCTGTGGCCTCCGACCCGCTGGCTGACCAGGCACAAGGTGCGGCCCGCGCTGGCGGCCTCGATCACCCTGCTCGGGTTCCTCGCACTGGTCGCCGGGGTCGTCGCCTCGATCGTGCCCTCGGTGGCCGATCAGGCACCCGAACTGGCCGACAAGGCGACCGCCGGGGTCAACAAGGTCCGTGACTGGATCAAGGGTCCGCCGTTGCGGATACGTGACGAGCAACTCGATTCCGCGGTCGACGCGATCGTCGACCGATTGCAGTCCAGCGGCGCGCAGATCGCCAACGGCGTGTTCTCCGGGGTGAGTACCGCGACCTCGGTGCTCATCACCCTGTTTCTGGTCCTGGTACTGGTGTTCTTCTTCCTCAAGGACGGACCCCGGCTGCTGCCCTGGCTGCACCGGATGTTCGGCAACCGCAGTGGCCGCCATGTCGAAGCCGTCCTGGAGCGGGTCTGGGCGACGCTGGGCGGATTCATCCGCACCCAGGCGATCGTCAGCCTGGTCGACTCGGTGTGCATCGGCGCCGCCCTGTTCATCCTCGACGTGCCGCTGGCGCTGGTGCTGTCGGTGATCACCTTCATCGGTGGCTTCGTACCGATGGTCGGCGCGTTCGTCGCCGGCGCGCTGGCCGTGCTCGTCGCCCTGGTCGGCAACGGATTCACCACGGCATTGATCGTGCTCGGCGTCGTGATCGCGGTGCAGCAGCTGGAAGGCAATGTGCTGCAACCGGTCCTGCAGAGCCGCAGCATGGAACTGCACGCGGTGATCGTGCTGCTCGCGGTCACCGCGGGCGGCTCCCTCTACGGCATCACCGGCGCGTTCCTCGCGGTGCCGGTCGTCGCGATGGTCGCGGTGATCATCCGCTACATCGGCGAGCAGATCGACGCGGCCACCGCGCCCCCTCCCGCGACCGACGAACTCCAACCAGAACCCGCCACGGCGCCCGAGCCCAGCGCCTGACCGACCACGCCAGAACCCCTGGCGCACTCGACTTCTGGAGGACGAATAGCCCGGTTACCGAGGCCGCGCCGCGAATGGAGCAGACGGGACTCAGTCGCGCAGCGCGGCCAGGGTGGACTCGGCGGACAGAGTCAGCTTATCGACGATGTCCGATTCCGACAGCACCTGCGCCGAACTCTTCGACGAGGATGATCTGGAAACGTACTGCGACCAGGTGAAGCTGGCGACGACCCACCCATCGCGGGCGAGGATCGTGACCGCCGGGGACGGGTCGTCCGGTCCGCTGCGCTCGATGGTCATGTACGCCTCATCGCCGAGCCCGGAAATCTCCTCGATCCGACCGTACGTACCGGTCCAGGTATCGAATCCTGCGGTGAACTCCGGGCCGGGGTCGGTCTTCTTGTGAATGGTGACGCTGCTGTGCAGGTGCGCGTCCCGGTGGTCGTCCTCGGCCGCGCCGGACGGGAGGAACCGCTGAAGGCAGAACATCGAGTCGACCGCGGCGTGCTCGGTGCCCTGGAAATCCGGGTATTCGCCGTGGCCCGACGCGTTGGTCCGCGAGATCCTGTAGCCGGACTCGGTGAACGGCGCCGTGTCGACGACCTCGCAGTAGTCGCCGGAGTAGGTGTAACCGCGCAGGTCCGGCTCGCCCGGTGCGACACCGCCCGTGCCACCGAACGCGAGGACAGCGCCGCCCCACACCACCGAGGCGACGACGATGCCACCGAGGCCCCACAGCCAGCCCTTGCCGCCCGCCCAAATCGGCAGATCGCCTTGTGCGCCCGACTGATTCGATGAGTCCCCCGATGTCGTCATGGCGGGGAACATATCATCAGCACCCCTGACAACCCGTCACGAACTATCGCTGGAGTATTACGGCAGGTCCGACAAGCGGACGTCTCGCGCCACAGCGGTGGCGTGCAGTCCGTCGGCGGCCGGTTCGATGGCCGTCAGGCGGGCACCCAGCGGCAACTGCCGCAGCGGCACCACGAAGGTCAGCGTCCGGCGCAGCACGGCCAGCGGGACCGCCGGTCCACCGACCGTGGCCTGCACCGACACCGGCGTGACCTCGATGCCGTCGTCGACCGGCGCGACCGTGAACAGGACCGTCGCGGGCACCGAGAGGCCGGCCACCGAGAACTTCCCGGTGGCGCTGAGCCCGTCCGGCCCGTAGGCGACTGATTCCACGTCCGAGGGCGCGAAGCCCTGCACGACGTCGTAGGGCACCACGGCGGTCGCGGTCGCGGTGGTGGCGACCAGGTTCTCGGTGCGCCGGTCGACGACGTCGGACACCGCCGCGGAGACATCGGTCAGCGTGACGTCGAGGTCGCGCACGGTGATGTCGTGGCCGGTCCAGTCGCCGACCCGGATATCGATCTCGGCGTACTCGCCGTCGAAGGCCTGGGTCAGGAACGGGATGCCGTTGATCCGCACGTCGGGCTGCTGTGGGAGCTCGTATCGGTCGGCGACCATGCCGGCGATCGCGTTCTGCGCCACGACGACCGCGACCCGGTCACCGACGACCAGCCCGATCGCCAGCACCACGACCAGTATCAGCACTGCGCGCATGCACTCACCTTCTCGGCCGTCCCCACCCGCGTGCGGCGGATCGTGTCCACGATGCCACACCCGTCCGGTCTCCCGGACATTGCGCGGGGCGGTCGCGCGATTCGCTGGGTGCGGCGCCTGCCGCCCGAAGACCGCGCTCACTGTGCTGGAAAGTTCTTGAAACCATGACAGCACAACATAATTCGCATACATCGACGCCGCCGAAAGGGTTGACTGGGCGCGTGCGACGGGCGCACGATCAGCGGAGGCCCGGATCCGGGGGTGGGAAGGAGTTTGCCGTGACCGCAAGCCATCAGGAGTTCTTCGATCGACTCGACTGGTTCGACGAGAGCCACTGCGCCCAGCTCGACGAGCAGCTCACCTGGGCCCGCGAGCAGTGCCCGGTCGTGCACACCGGCTTCGGGGGCGGCATGCACGTGGTGACCCGCTACGAGGACCTGGTCACCGTGGCCGCGCATCCGGAGATCTTCAGCTCCGCCATGCCCGGGCTGACCACGGTGCCGGTCGCCCTGCCGCCCATCGACGTGGACCCGCCTCTGCACCACGACTTCCGGGCCTTCCTCAACGGGCCGTTCGACCGGTCGGCCCTGCAACGCTACGAGCCCGTGGTGCGTCAGCTCGCCGACGATCTCATCGATAAGTTCGCCGAACGGGGCGAGGTCGAGTTCGTCAGCGAGTTCGCGATCCCGTTCTCCGCGGGCGCGCTGGCCAAGATCGTGCTCGACGACGACAACGAGGAGCGGCTGGCCCGCGCGGTCGACGCGGTCACCCAGGTATCGGTGCAGAACACTCCGGAGAGTTTCGCCGCCGTCGCGGGGCTGGCGGCCGAGCTGATGGCCGAGCGGGCGGCGGCACCTCGTGAGGATCTGCTGCAATCCATTGTCGACGCCACCGTCGACGGCGGCAGGCCGCTCACGATGGAAGAGCGGCTCGGGGTGGTCACCGTGCTGTTGCTGGGCGGACTCGACACCACGCGCGGCGCGCTGGCCTACATCGCCGAATATCTCGCCGAGGTCCCCGGTCTGGAGGCGCGGCTGCGCGAACCCGATGGGGTCAGCCGCGATCTGAACGAGTTGCTGCGCTACACCTCGACGGTGAGCGTGATGGGCAGGGTGGTCGCCGAGGACAACGATCTGCTCGGCGTCCCGCTGACCAAGGGCGACCGGATCGCGGTGCACTGGCGCTCCGGCAATCGCGACGAGGCCCGCTTCGAATCGCCCGGGCAACTCGATTTCGACCGGAAACGTAACCCGCACTTGGCTTTCGGCATCGGCATCCACCGCTGCGTCGGCCGCCATTTCGCGCGCATGCAGCTCGATATCGGCATCACCCGGCTGCTGGACCGGCTCACCGGATTCCGCCTCGCCCCCGGCACCGAGGTGCAGCGCTCGGTGGGCATCAGTGTCGGCGCTCCGCGTGAACTGCATCTGCGCTTCGATCGCGTCGATCAGTGAGGCAGGCCGTGACCGGACGCAGGCGGCTACGCTCGTGAGATGCCGGAACTCGGGGCCACACCACCGCCGCGCAACGGTGCCGGGCTGACGTCGCTGGTACTCGGCATCGTCGCGTGCGCGTTGGCGTTCATCCCCTTCGCCGGGGAGATCCTCGGCATCCCGACCGCGGTGGCGGCGGTGGCGGCCGCGTTCGTCGGGTGGGACCGGATCGAGCGTGGCGTGGCCACCAATCGCACCGACACCGTCGTCGGCGGGGTGCTGGGAGCCCTCGCCTTGACGCTGAGTCTGCTCGTCTACCTCGCGACGCACGGCGAGTCGGGCTGAGGCCTGCGGTGAGGTCGGGCACCATCGCTTGCCGCCCGGTAGCCGGCGTGACAAGCTCGGATCGAGCCCGGTGAGCGGGCTACCGGACGAGGGGTGCCGTACCCGGAGTGCGACAAGACGGCCCGAGGAGGGCTGTCATGGCATGGATTCTGCTCGTCGTGTCCGGTTGTCTGGAGGCCGTGTGGGCCACCGCGCTGGGCAAGACCGAGGGCTTCACCCGGCTCGGACCGTCGGTGGTGTTCTTCGCCGCACTGGTCGCCAGCATGGCCGGACTGGCGTTGGCGATGCGCGACCTACCGATCGGCACCGCGTACGCGGTCTGGGTCGGAATCGGCGCGGTCCTCACCGTGGCCTATGCGATGACCACCGGCGCGGAGCCGGTCGGGGTACTGAAGATCGTGTTCCTGTCGATGATCGTGCTCGGTGTCGTCGGGCTCAAACTCGCGCACTGACACTCATGGACAGAGCGGGACTTTCAGTACTTCGCGGTCGACGCCATGAGCCCGACCGCACCGTCGCATGCCGTGCGAGCTGCTCCACACTCGAACACGCATAGCCGACGGCCGGTGCGACTCTATATGTGTTTCGGGTCGGAGGATTCCGTCAGCTCGTAGGACGTGCTTCGTCCGCTCGAGTCGGAGCGTTGTAGTGCGCCGAGGGCGATGAGTTCGTTGATGTCGCGGAGGGCTGAGGCCTGGGAGGTTTTGGTGATGATCGCCCATTTGCGGGTGGTCAGTTTTCCGTGGAAGCCGTCGAGGATCCGGTTGAGCATGTCGATTTGTCGGGGGTTCATTGCTGTGGTGTGCCAGGTGCGCCAGAAGTTCGCTTTCGCGAGGGCCGCGTCGATGGTGGTGTCGGCGCTGGTGATCGACTGGTGGAGCGCGTCGAGGAACCAGAGCAGCCAGTCGGTGACATCGAGGGTGCCTCGTTGGGTGCGTTCGAGGATGGCGTAGTAATTCTTGCGGTCGCGCTGGATCTGGGCGGACAGGCTGTAGAAGCGGCGGTGGCTGTGCTCGGATCGGGCCAGGGCGAGATCGCCGATGGCGCGGGCGATTCTGCCGTTGCCGTCGTCGAAGGGGTGGATCGTCACGAACCACAGGTGGGCCAGGCCGGCTTTCAGCACCGCGGGTTCGGGGGTTTCCGCGTCGAGCCAGGTCAGGAATCGGTGCATGTCGTCGTCGAGGCGGGACGACGGCGGAGCTTCGAAGTGGACGACTTGTCTGCCGTACGGGCCGGAGATCACTTCCATCGGACCGGTCTCGTCAGTGCGCCAGCCACCGACGGTGATTCGTGAGATGCCGGAGTATCCCGTCGGGAAAAGTCCTGCGTGCCAGCCGAACAGACGTTCCGCTGTCACCGGCCGGTCGTGATGGCGGGTCGCGTCGAGGACCATTTCCACGACGCCGTCGACTCTGCGGTCGGTGGGGGTTGTCGCACCGATGTCCACGCCGAGTCTGCGGGCGATGGACGATCGGACCGATGCCGCGTCGAGCAACTCGCCTTCGATGGCGCTCGATTGCACGACGTCGGTGGTGAGGGCCTCCAGCCCGGCGCGTTCCTGCGTGTCGTCGTCTGCGTGTGCGAGTCGACCGTGCAGCCGGCCCTGTGCGAACGCGACGGCCGCGGCCGGCTGGGCGACCCGCGCGGCGTCGTAGGTGAAGTGAGGCCAGTCGGCGGCCTCCCAGCTGCACCTACGATGCTTCATACAGCGATATTACCGGCTATTCACTGCAGAATGTGAAGCGAATAGGGCGGCGGGAGCGGGTCTCACTCGACGCCGAGGGTCACTTCGGTCGACTTGATCAGTGCCTTGACCGGCGATCCCTCGGCCAGGCCGAGGTCGTCGACCGCGTCGCGGGTGATCGACGAGGTCACTTCGTCCCCGCCGGTGAGCCGGACGCGAACCACTGCCATCGCTTCACCACGGGTCACCGAGAGCACGATCCCGTCGAGCTGATTTCGTGTACTGAGGCGCATCGGCCGACTGTAATCCCAGATCAGGAACCCGCGACGCAGCGACGCGACCCGGACAACCTTCAGCCGTTCGCACCGCTCCTGGTGTACTCGACTGCGGCCGGGCCCCCGACTACAGGCTTCTCACTCTACTCATCCAGCCGTTACGCCCGAGTTGGCGTGGCCGGAGCCAGTGCGCCTGGAACAGTTGTCGTGGCTGCGGGTTGGCTTCACACTCCTGGGGCAACCACCAGAGAACGGAGGTCGTCGTGAGCGACTGGGTGTATTATCTTCGAGGCCCGGAACCGCCGGACGAGGCGGGCGACAACACCGGCATGGCAATGACCCGGATTCCCGCAGGCGAACTCACCGCCGCATACACGATGAGCACCCCCACCGTCACCCGCTTCACGTTGATGATGCCGAAGAATGTTGCCGCTGCTCAGACGGTCGGCCGCGACGGACAATGGCACCCCGACGAACGCCCGTCGCGGCTCAAGTACCTCGGCGCGGATTACGAGTATTGGCCGATAGACGAGCACCACGCGGCAGCCCTGCTACATCGGTGGGTCGAAGTCGGCCGCATCGCCCGCATCCCCGCTGATCCGGACCCGCAGCCGGGTGGCACTGATCCGGAAACCTCGGAATCCGTGTAGTGAGGTGCCCAATTCGCCTGGGTGGCGGCCCGTTCGGCCGCTCCCATGAACCGGCAACCGCCGACATTCTAGTGGCCGTGTGGACGCAGTCCTTCGAGGTGTTGTGTCCATGTCAGTCCTGCCTCTGGTGGCGGCCGTAGCTTGTCGCGAAGTCCTGCCGGTGGTAGCCGGTCCTCTGGTGCGCAGGGAGGCGAGCTTCGTAGCGGCCGTGTCTGGCCGCGTCGCCGAAAGTGATGATCGCACGGAAGCTTTCGGGTGTCTGGCTGGGGACAACGAGGAGCTGGCCTTCGCTGCGATGGAGGGTGGCTTGGTGCGACATGAGGTCTCCGATTCCGATGCGGCGGACCAGTAGTACGTGGGCCGCCGATGGCTTATGGTCGTGCTCGCGTTCATGTCGAGCGCATCGAGAGAGAGGTAAGAAATGGCTGTGGCCAGCACTGAAAGGCACACCCTCATCGGTGATGTGCACCTGCTGCTCACCGACGACCAGGGGAGGATCCTGTTCGGCCGGCGAGCTGGCACCGGGTACGCCGATGGCGCGTTCCACCCGCCCTCGGGCCATCTCGAGGCCGAGGAGTCGGTGGTCGAGGCGCTGCGGCGTGAGGCCGCCGAGGAGATCGGTGTGCAAATCGCGCCCGAGGACGTCGAGTTCGCCCACATCATGCACAACAGCTCGTCCGGCGGACGCGTCGCGTTCTTCTTCCAGGTCCGGCAGTGGGAGGGCGAACCGACGAACATGGAACCCGACAAGTGCGACGCGCTGGAATGGTTCTCCGCCGACGCTCTGCCAGCGGACATGATCCCCTACTGCCGGGAAGCACTGGGCCACATCTCCTCCGGCAAGTCACTGTCACTGTTCGGCTGGTGACAGGCGACGGTGAGGACCGCGACCTCTCTCCCCGGTCCTCATCGTCACTAGACCTCGTCAGATGAGCTGCCACTCATCGAGCGAGGCGATCAGTTCCTCGAGGCGCTGCGGGGACATGCGTTTCTCCGCAGCGTCTTCGAGGGATTCCTTCGTGGCCCCGTATTGCCACCAGGACTTGCCGTTCTTGGCGTCCATGACCAGGAACTGGTCCTTGATGGCAGGGCCGCGCAGCACCAGCGACACGGTGCCGGGTTCGGCGACCACGGCGTGAACAGCGCTGTGGTGCAGCGCGTAACTGGCCCCGACTCGTTCCTGGCGCACGTGCACCGCGCGCAGGCTCGAAACGTCGATCTCGGTACCGAGTTCGACGTCGCCGTAGAGCCGGTGCCGGTATTCGCCACGCAGGATGCCCTACGTGTCAGCCTGAGTTGAGGCCGGTGGCTCACAGCAACCCGGCATTGTAGGGCGAGGATGGACCGACGAACACGATGACCACCACCAGCA
>NZ_JBHZBX010000027.1:0-59274 GCF_042755165.1 Nocardia sp. NPDC059177
ACACTCACTTCTGCGCCTTCCTCACACTGGCCGGCGCGCTGACCGGATACAAGAAGCTCGCGAAGGCCCGATCAACCACATGAGACATGGTCTTAAGCTGCCCCTGTACGGAACTCAGTGCAGGTCCTGGTTTATTGGCCAGTTCCGGACTCGATTCGGTGCTGCTCCACGACGTCGTCGTATTCTTCCCGACGGTCTGCGGTCATGTCGTCCTCGGCGTCGATGCTGAGGCTCCATGGGATCGGGCATGGTGGAGCATGTTCAGGGTCAGGGCACAGCAGTCGCTCGATCTGTTCGGCGACCGCGCGTGCTTCCTTCTCCGAGGCAATGACGCCCAGCCGGATCTCCCACAACCGCTTCTCATCCGGCATCTGTTATTTCTCCTTGCAATGGCGCTTGTAGTAGCCCTGCGGCACCTTCGTGTCCGCATTCTTCTTCGCTGCGGCGACCGCGGCTGGCTTCGTCTTACCGGATCCCGTTCCGGTGATGTAGCCCTGTGCTTCTCCTCCATGCTTGACCAGCTGGCACTTCACCGTAGCGGTGTACTTGGCGATCGGGTCGGCTTGGACCACGTTGGGCGCCGTAGCCATCGGCTTCGCCGATGCGGTGGCCGGTCCGACCATTCCGGCACCGACCGCCAGCGGCAGAGCGATGGCGACGATCAGCTTTCGCACGTGCATGTGACTTCCTCCCCATAGTTGCCGAATCCTCCTGTTCCGGCCTACATATGGGTTAGACGCGGACCACACCGATTCGGTTCCACCGATCTTGAAATATTTTCGGGGGCAAATGTTCTGAGCGAAAACCTGGTGGTCCGGAGGCGCGGAACATCGAAGCGAAGTACGGCAGCACCCACTCGGCCTTCCACATGACCTCGCGCGTCTCCGGCTTTCGGACGATCTCCTCGTCCTCGAGCGAAGCGGCCAGCTGCAGTGCCTTGACGAGATCGACCGCCGGTGTGCCCAGGTCCCGCGCCGGCAAGCGAACCTCAGCGCGGGACCGTTCCGGGGACAACGTCGCGCGGATGACGTCGTCGGGATCGGGAGTCACAGTACGCATACAGTCATCATGGCGCTGACGCTCAGGCGATGGTGCAGCCCTCGGGGAGTGGTTTGTCGGCGAAGCGGTCGAGCAGGTACTGGAAGGCGTTGTCGGGGCCGTAGCCGTCGATGATCTGTGGGCCGAAGTGGTTGGGGATGGTCGCGCCCGGCAGGATCGGCGGGAGGGTGTTGGAGCGGAAGGTGACTGTGGCGCCCTGGTCGCACCAGTCGACGGCGAGCTGGCGGGCCTGGCCGTAGGGCACGGTGTCGTCGTTGATGCCGCTGGTGATCAGCACCGGAGTCGGCGGGCGCAGGTTTCCGATGCGCTGGGCGGCCAGGATCTCTCGCGCTGCGGGCACTTCGAGCAGATGCTGCATGATCGGCCGGTGGTCGATGGTCATGTCGGTGGTGCGGACGAACGGGTGCTTGAAGATGACGTCGGCGATGCAGGACACCGCGGCTTCGTCGAGCAGGGCCGCGCCCGTGGGGGAAAGCCGGCTGTCGAGTTCGCCGCGCAGGTCGGGGTAGCGGGCGATGAAACCGTTGACCGCCATGCCGATCACGCCGGCGATGAGGGCACCGTCGATCTCGTCGATCACTGCGGTCAGGTCGGCGGTCGGCCCGCCCGCCCAGGTGCCGCGCACATTCAGTTCCGGCGCGTACTGCGGGGCCAGCTCGGTCGCCGCGGCGGTCGCGCCGCCGCCCTGCGAATATCCCCACAGCGCCAATGGCGTGTCCGGGCCGGTGCCGGACAGAGTGTTCGCGGCGCGGGCGGCGTCGAGAACGGCATGCGCCTGCTCGACGCGGTTGACGTAGGTGTGGACGCCAGGGGTGCCCATACCGATGTAGTCGGTGACGAAGACCCGTGCGCCGAGAGCGTTCCAGACCGCCGCGGAAGCCAGCTCCTGGTTGGCCGACAGGCTCGGGTTGGCGGGATCGATGTACATGCCGAGCGGGAACGCCTTGGAGATCGCGCACTGGTCACCCTGGCCGGTGGTGCCCGGCGCGATGATCACCGTCGGGCGCTCGCCCGCGCCCGACCACGGCCGGTTGGCCTCGATGTACACACCGCTGACCGCGACGGGCTCATCGTCCTGAGTGAGCGAGGTGTAGAGGACGCGCTGCGCGGGAACCGGCCAGCCGGTGACTCCGGGCACGGCCTGCAGGATCGGCATCGACGCGGTGCGGATCACCGAGCCCGGCGTCTCGGCGAAGCTCGCAGGCGGAGTGTAGAACGCTTCGTCGAAGATCTGCGCGGAGGCCGCCGGGGTACCGAGCACGGCGGCGGCCGTGCCGGTGCAGACGGCGATCGTCAGGGCGATCACGCCGCGAACCAGCCTGCCGCGCTGTTTACCCGCGACGATGCGGGCGTGTCGAAGATTCATCCGATTCTCTTTCTGCAATTCGCACCCTGACGGGAGCGCCCACCCGTGGTCACCTCGAACCGACCACCTACCGGACTTTACTGTCCGGTCAGGAACGTAGTGTGCTCGCGATCACTACCCTAGGTCAAGAGTGTCGCCCACCACTCGACAGCGGATCCGGTATGACTGCGGCGATGCGCAGCCGGACCGGACACAGATCTCCCCAGACCATTGAGTCCGGCATTCGAACACGGCACTCGCCCGACCGGGACGCGATCGACGACAACGCAACTTCGGAGGACAACGTCGCCACCGTGAACCGCGCCGGTACATCCTCGACAAGAACGCTGGCACCCGCAGCATTCCGGCGAGAGGGCACCAGCAATGGTCTCATTCTGGGCGACTGGCAGCGCTGTTCGCATTTTTCCGCTCAGATCGGCACGACGACGATGGTGTCGCCACAGAGTGCGCGCAGGTCTTCTGGATCTGAGGTCAGGAGAACAACTGGCCGAGGAGACGCTAGCGCAGTTGCCGCAACCAGGGCATCGAGAGCGTACTTGCGACCGTGAAGTCCCGCCTGGCCAAGAAGCTTGCTGGCGTGGCGGGCGATCGCTTCGGTCGGCGGCTCCACGTTCACTCGGGATACCGCGTAGTCATACCGGGCTTGGCTCGTCTTCGGATCGCGAGCCTCGACCAGGGTCACTGAGCTCGTGACAACGCGCATATCCTCGGCTTCCGCTGCCGCCAGCCACTCGGTCAGAGCCGAAGTACGCCGAATGAGCTGTGCTAGTCCTTCGCAGTCGAGAACGAGCGTACCGCTCACGCGGCGTCGGCCGGGTTCACTGCCGCACCACGGAGCACGGCGCGCTTGACCTCGACGGCGGCACGATCGACCGGGCCGTGCAGGGCTTCCGCGTCCACTATGAGCTCGCGCAGGCGTTCACGCTCGAGTTCACGCTGGATCAAGGCTTCGACGTACGCCGACATCCCACGCTTGCCGGTGCGCGCGCGAAGTGCGGCGATAGTGCCTTCATGCAAAGAGACGGAGACCGGGCGTACGGGCCCTTCGCCGGGGTTCGGAGAATCAGCCATGAAACGATATTAACAAATCCATTGTTATTATGTCGTTCCGTGCGGATTCACTTCCTCGCCGAATTCGAGGCCGAGTCGGCGAAGGCGCGGGCGTAGCGGGTTCCGGTGAGCAGCAACAGCATTCCGACCACCAGGAAGGCGGCTACGCGGACCAGGCCGGAGAGGGTCGCGAGGTCGAAGAGGAAGAGTTTGGCGAGGGCGGCGGCGGCGACCAGCAGGCCGGAGACGAGGAAGACCTTGGCGGGGGCGGTGGTCAGGCGGCGCAGGCCGTAGAAGAGGGCGGCGGTCGCGGCGATCATCCAGATGATGGTGGCGAGGCTGTGGCCGAGCAGGAAACCGTCCTCGGTGCCGAGGGTGACGCCCAGCGAGACAGCGGTGACCAGGACGTAGTAGAGGCCGGCGAGGCTCGCGGCGATCCAGACGCCGGTGACGAGGACGTGGTCGGCGCGCGGCAGGCGCGGGACGGTCCAGGCCAGCAGGGCGGCGGTGGCCGCGCCGATGATCGCGGCCACCGCGATCGCGAGGTCGAGGTCCTGGTCGGCGTGGTGGTAGGCGCCCAGGGTCTCCGGGGAGGCGAGGGCGAACAGGGTGAGGCCGCCGAGCAGGGTGAACGCGGCGCCGAGGCCGGTCGCGACGCGGTTGCGGGTGGTGGTCGCGACACCCAGGAAACCGAGGGCCACCGCGAACAGCGCGGTCGGCAGCAGGTGCAGGTGGCCGCCGGTGCCGGTGATGCAGGTGTGCAGCAGGGCGACGGCGCCGGTCAGGGCGCTGACCAGGGCGGTGTGCGGCGGTACGCGCAGGCGGCTCGGGGCGGGCACGAAGATCGTCGCGGCGAGGGCGAGGAGTACGGCGGCGAGGCCGCCGACGATCGCGGCTGCGACGGCACGGTCGAACAGCAGGGCGGCAGCGAGCGTGGGCAGGGCGGTGAGGGCGATGGTGACGCTGGCGGTGATGTCAGCGGGCCTGCGGTGCGTGGTGAGCACCGCGCCGATCAGCCCGACCACCGCGCAGGCGAGGGCGGCGGCCAGCAGCGCGACCCGGTTCCGCGGGTCCGAACCGTCGATCGTCGCGTAGATCTCGCTGATCACGACCATCACCAGCGTCGCCAGCACCACCGGCATGGTGCGCGCGATATGCAGCACCGGCCAGTCGCGCCGCATCTGCACCGGCACCCCGGCCCCCTGCAACACCACCAGGAACCCGAGCAACATCACCTCGGTCGTCAACGCGGGCGAGAGCACGGCCGCCCCCAGCACAACCCCCACCGCCAACGGCTGCGACTGCCACCGCATCGCCACCCCGACACCCGCCAGCGCGACCGCCAACGCCACCGCGAGCCCGACCCCCGCGGGCACCCAACGGTAATACCCGGTAACCGCAACAACATCCAGATAGGCACCCGCAATACCGGTGGCCACCAGCGCGATTCCACCAACCCGTCCCCCCGGGCGCCCGAACACCCGCCACCCGGCCCCCACAAGACCGGCCGAAAACACTCCCCCGGCAACAACTCTCGCTACCGGCCCGAAGAACCCAGCCTGCGCAGCCAACACCAACAGCATCAACACACCGATCAGCGTCACCCCCACCCCAGCCACCGCCAGCACCCGGGAAATCACCCCTTCCCGCTGCCACCACGGCGTCCGCTCGGTCACCACACCACCCCGCCACCCGGGCTGCCCCCGCCACCCGGCACCACCCGGCGCGGCCATCGGCGCTGGACCCGGCCGTCCACCTCGATACATCGCCCCCTGCGGCCAACCCCGACCTGGCTGCGGCCCGCCGACCCAACCACCAGCAGGAACCCCCTGCGGCCCGCCGGACCAACCTCCAGCAGGAACCCCCTGCGGGCCGACCGGCCGACCCGCTGCCGACACAGCCGCCTGCGGCACGGGCCAACCACCACCCGGCCCGGCAGGCCCACCCGTCCAAGCTCCCGGAACCGCGCCCTGTACCCCGCCCTGCGGACCCCAGCCCTGAGCCGCAATCCGCGGCCCATCATGCTGAACCCCGCCAGGCATCGAATCCGGCCGGCCCACCGGCTGCGCACCTCCGGACACCGCACCCTCCGGACCCACCGGCTCAACACCACCGGGCACCGCACCGGCCGGGCCCGCACTGTGCGCAGGACTCACCCCGTGATCGAGCGCTCCACGCACGGCCGGCGAATCGTCACTCGCCGACGATCCCGTTCCGCGAGCCGTCGGGCCCGACGCGGCGGCGGGCCGCGCGGTGACCTCCGGGATATCGGCAGCGGGCGACGGGCCATCTCCGGTCGCGTCCAGGTCGGCATGAACGATCGCGCCCGTCAGATCGCCGGCCGCTTCGGCACTACCGGCCACATCGGCACCGCCGACAACTTCGACGCTGCCGCCGACGTTCACGCTCGCGACGTCGACAGGCTGACCGCCATCGGGCGCACGGCGGAGACCAACCGGACCACGCTCCCCGCCCGGCTCGGCAGACACTTGCTCCAACTGCTCGCGCAGCAGGTCCAAATCGACGCCCAGCCGGCCCATGTGTGTGCCGAGGGCGGTGAACTCGGTCGAGAGGTGGGCGATGAGGGTGGGGTCGATGGTGGTGCGGCTCATGTCTTCATCGTCGGCGCGGGGTGGGCGCGGGACATGAGTAGAAACCCCTGGGTGCGGGCCGGTTCCTACCTGAAAACGGTCAGGCGCCGAGGAAGCGGCGCCACTGGACCATCAGCGGGTACTTGGCGGTGACCGAGCCGAAGCGGATGCGGCCGTGCACGACCAGGTGCAGGGGGCCGATGGGTGGGCCGGTGCGGACCTTGTTGTTGGCGCTGGAGCCGATGAGGTCGAGGCCGTTGAGGTCGACGGTGGCGGCGGCGGGGACCAGCAGGGTCAGGCCGGTGCAGTAGTCGTCGACCTGGATCTCCACCACCTGGGTCTGCATGACCGCCTCGGTGAAGTCCAGGGTGACCCCGGACATGAGGTTGTTCAGATGCAATACCGGCGGCACCTGCCACGGGCCGCGCCGGTGCACACCGGACAGGCGGCTGCGGATCAGCGCGGGGTTGGACCCGCCGGGCGGCACCGGGACGTGCTTCGGGCGTGGCATGGACGCGGGCTGCGGCGTGCCGGCCACCCGCATTCCGGGCAGGTCGACGAGGACGGCGTTGAGTTCGCCGCGGGTCTTGGCGGCGAGCGCGGTATCCATCCGCTCGGTGAACTCGCCGAGCGAGAGCATGCCGAGGCCGACGGCGCGTTGCAGCAGCTGGCCGACGTGCTCGCGTTCGGCGTCGGAGACACGCAGTTCACGGTCGCCGACGGGACCGGCCGTGGTGACACCGGGTACGGAAAGGGATTCGGGACCGCCCATGTCATCGAGGGTAGCGACGAATCCGTCCCCGGCACATCAGGGCAAACCCCCATTCCGCACCCGCCGGACGACGGACTATTCCAGCCCCTGCTCGATGGCGTAGCGGGTGAGCTCCACCCGGTTCGCGAGCTGGAGTTTGCGCAGTGTGGCCTGCACATGGTTCTCCACCGTCCGATGCGACAGGCTCAAGCGGGAGGCGATCTGCTTGGCCGAGAGCCCCTTGGCCACCATCCGCAGCACCTCGGTTTCCCGCTCGGTCAGCGACGGGCGGTGCGGCTCGTCGGCGACGGGCGGCGCTGTCGCCATCCGCCGGTACTCGCCGAGGACGAGCCCGGCCAGTCCGGGCGTGAACACCGGCTGACCGGCGGCGGTGGCCCGCACCGCGTCGATCAGCTCGGCCGCCGACGCGCTCTTCACCAGGTACCCGCTGGCACCCGCCTTGATCGCGTCGAGCACATCGTCGCGTTCGGCCGACGCCGACAGCACCAGCACCCGGCTCCCCGGCGACACCCGCAGCACCTCGGCGGTCGCCGCCGCGCCGTTGCCGTCGGTGAGCTGCATGTCCATCAGCACCACGTCCGGTTGCACGGCGGCCGCGCGCCGGGTCGCCGTGCCGACTCCGTCGGCGGTGGCGGGCACCGCGAACCCCGCCTCGGTGAGATCGCGGGACACCCCTTCGCGCCACATCGGATGGTCGTCGACCACCATCACCGTGATGACCTCGTCCGCCATCGCCTGCACTCCCTCGCTCAGCGCGCCGGACGGCGCGGGATCCGGAATTCCCATTCGGTGCCGAAATCCTCACCCTCGGTGAGCAGTTCGGCGGTGCCACCCAGCGCTTCGACCCGGCCGACGATGGATCGCGAAACCCCCATCCGCCCTTCGGCTTCGGCGGCGGCGAGGCGGCCCGCCGGGATCCCGACGCCGTCGTCGCGCACGCTCACCACCAGCATGTCACCGGTGTCCTCCAGCAGCACATACGCTTTCGCGCCTGGCCCGGCATGCAACTCGACATTCGACAGTGCGGTGCCGACAGCGGCGGCGATCTCGTGCGCGACCGCCCGCCCGACGAGCACCGGATCACCCGGCGTGGCGACCGAGACCGCCGGCGTGGCCTGCACGGTGAGCAGTGGACGCACATCCACCTCCGCCGCGCCGGAGTCCGGCCGCGCGCCCTGCTCGGAGATCAGCACCCGCAACGCCACCTCCTGCTCACCGGCACGTTGCGCGAGTTCGGCAGCGGGACCGCCGATCTCACCGCCGCGCCGCTTGATGTAGGCGAGCACTTGCAGGACGCCGTCGTGCACTTCGCGCGCCAGCCGTTCGCGTTCCTCGGCGGCGGCGGTCATCCGCAACGCGCGTTCCAGCTGACCTTGCGCGCGCCGCGCGGTATTGGCCGCCAACCCGAGCGCCAGCCCTACCGATACCAGCACCGGCGCGGTCGCATCGCCCCACACGTCCTGGCCCCACTGCTCGCGCACCGTCACCACCACCGCCGACATACCGAGTCCGGCAATCACTCCCGCGACCGGACCGCGCAGGATCGCCATCGAGATCACCGCGTTGGCGATCCACAGGGTGGTCGGCAGGGTCTGATGTCCGTGGTACCAGCCGTAATCGGCGACCAGCCGGGTGGACGCGATCAGCAGCACCGTCACCACCTGATCCCCGACCACCACCCAGCCGCGGATCCGGCCGGTCGCCTCGGGGAAGTACCACTGCGACAGCAGCAGCGCCGAGACCCCCGACCAGATCGCCATCAGCGCGATCAGCACCCAGCTCAGCCGCGGATGCTGGTAGTACGGGACCGAGGCGATCTGCTGGCCGACCGCGTACAGCAGCGTGACCAGCCGAAACGCCTGGGCGGCCCGCCACAGAGGCGCGGTCGCCGCATCGGCACTGCTCAGCTCAGCTGTGTGGGTCCGCATCGCCGGACTCGCGCTCGTCTTCTTCCTTGCGCAGGGTGCGCGCGACATCGAATCGGCCGGGCTCGGGTTTGTCCGGCTCGGCGGCGAACATGCGCCGCTCCTCCCCGCCGACGAGTTCGCCGAAGACCTCCTCCGGACTGTCGGCCAGCAGGTAGCGGATCGCGGTGTTGCCCACCGCGATCAGCGGCACCGCCAGCAGCGCGCCCGCGATTCCGCCGACGACCAGGCCGGCGGTGATCGCCAGGACGACGGCCAGCGGATGGATGCTGACGGCCCGGCCGAGCAGCAACGGTTGCAGCACATGGCCTTCCAGCTGCATCACCGCGATGATGATGCCGAGCACGATCAGCGCGGTGACCAGCCCTTTGGTGACCAGCGCGATGAACACCGCGACGAACCCGGCGAAGAACGCGCCGATGATCGGGATGAACGCGCTGATGAACACCAGCGAAGCCAGCGGTAAGGCCAGCGGGACATGCAGTATCGCCAGCCCGGCCCCTATCCCGATGGCGTCCACCGCGGCCACCACGACCGTGGCACGCACGAAACCGACGAGCGTCCCGAAGCCCAATTCCCCTGCGGTGCGGACTTTTTCGCGATGCGCGGTGGGAATGATCCGGGTGACGAAATGCCAGATCTGGTCGCCGCCGTAAAGGAAGAAGATCAGGATGAACAGGATCAGGAAGGCGCCGGTGAGGATGTGCCCGATCACGGTGGCGGTGGTGAGCGCGCCGCTGGTCAGGCTCTCGCGATTGTCCTGGATGGTGCGCACGATGGTGTCACCGGCCGAGCGGATCTGCTGATCGCTCAGGTGCGGCGGGCCGTTGATCAGCCAGTCCTGCACCTTGTGCACGCTGTTGGTGACCTCGTTGGACAGCCCGGGCACACCGTCGACGAACTGTTCGACGACGAAGGTCATGATCCCCGCCAGCAGCCCGATCGAACCGACCAGCGCGACGAACACCCCCAGCGACCGCGGAATCCCCACCCGCTGCATCCAGTCCACCAGCGGCGCCAGCAACGCGGCCGCCAGCAACGCGATCGCCAGCGGAATCACCACAGTGGCGAACTTCTGCACCAGCATCCCCACCGCGAGCAACGCCGCGAAGATGATCAACAACCGCCAGCTCCACGCAGCGGCTTTCCGGACCAGCGGATGAACAGCCTCGGCATCCGAGCGCCACAGCGCCGCCGCGGACCCGGAATCTACCTTCTGGTCGGTCACTCGAGAGAGCCTATCGGTCCGAACGCTAGATTGGTGGTCGTGTCGGCGCCACTGGAAGCGGTCAAACAGACCATGCGAACGCGCTGGCCGCTGTATCTGACGTCGATACTGCTGGCCAACGCGTTCGGCGCGGTGCTGGTGTGGGCGTTCATCCAGTATGGGCTGCCGGTGCCCGAGGGGGACCCGACCGGGGTGCGGCAGACGGGGCTGCTGGCGCCGGTGCTGGTGTTCGGGGTCGCCGCGGTGCTCAGTATCTTCGCCGCCGCGCTGATGTTGCGGCCGGTGATGCGCTGGCAGATGCGGGGTGGGCCGCCGAGCAGGCGTGAGCAGATGGCGGCGCTGCACGTGCCGCTGCGCCAGTCGATCGTGCACCTGGTGCTGTGGATCATCGGCGGCGGCATCCTGGCCGGGCTGATCATCGCCGAATCGCCCGAACTCGGCGGCGCGGTGATCGTCACGGAGTGCATGGCCGCCACCATCGTGTTCGGCTTCACCTACATGCTGGGTGAACGCATTCTGCGCCCGGTCGCGGCCGAGGCGCTGACCGAGGGCACCTTCGACCACACCCTCACCCCCGGTGTCGGCACCCGGATGGCGATGACCTGGGGCATGGGCACCTTCGCCCCGACCATCGCGATCGTGCTGCTGTGCGTCACCCAGATCTCCTCGGACGTGAAATTCTCGGCCAACTCGCTGGCCATCTCCATCCTGCTGCTGTGCGGGGTGGTGATCATGCAGGCGCTGGCGCTGTCGATGCTGACCGGCTCCTCCATCTCCGACCCGGTGCGCCAGCTCTCCCAGGCCATCAACCGGGTGCAGGGTGGCGCGCTCGACGTGCAGGTGGAGGTCTACGACGGCAGCGAGATCGGGCTGCTGCAGGTGGGCTTCAACCGGATGATGGAGGAGTCGGCCAAGCGGCGCAAGCTGCAGGAACTGTTCGGTCAGCACGTCGGCGAGGAGGTCGCGCAGCGGGCGCTGGACTACGGTACCGAGCTCGGCGGCGAGACCCGGTTCGTCGCGGTGCTGTTCGTCGACATGGTCGGCTCCACCGCGGCCGCGGCCGAACGCCCGCCGACCGAGGTCGTCAGCATGCTCAACGAATTCTTCCGGGTGGTGGTCGACGTGATCGACCGCCACCACGGCTTTGTCAACAAGTTCGTCGGCGACGCGGCGCTGGCCATCTTCGGTGCCCCGCTCGACCGCCCCGACGCGCCCGGTGCCGCCCTCGCCGCCGCCCGCGACCTGCGCGAGGCGCTGCGCGAGGTGACCTCCCTCGATATCGGCATCGGCGTGTCGGCCGGGCTGGCCGTCGCGGGCAATATCGGCGCGGCGAACCGATTCGAATACACCGTGATCGGCGACCCGGTCAACGAGGCGTCGCGACTCACCGAACTGGCCAAAGATCATCCCGGCCGCGTCCTCGCTTCGGGCAGCGCGCTGTACTTCGCCGACGAAAGCGAGCAAGACCATTGGGAGACCGGCGACGAGGTCCAGTTGCGTGGCCGACGAAGAAAGACCCGGCTGGCCTGGCCGAAACCGGCGGCCACCGAGTTCGACGAGGAACCTGGAGAACAAGCCCGTTCGCTAGGCTGAGACGGTGACGGCCGACGGCGACCTAGCGGGCGAACCCGCCCTGCCCACGACCGAGCGCCGCCGCCGGTTCGGGTGGGTGAAGTGGGTGCTCGGGGTGGTGCTGCTCGCGCTGCTGATCGGGGAGGGCGTCTATCTGTGGCCGCGGCTGCACGAATCCTGGCGCACGCTGACCGAGATCCACTGGGGTTGGCTGTTCGCCTGCGTCTTCCTGCAGGCGCTGTCGATGAGCGGTTTCGGGCGGGTGCAGAAGCAGCTGCTGCACGCGGGCGGGGTGGATGTCAGTCAGCGGAAATCGGTGTCGGTGGTCTACGGCTCGACGGCGATGTCGCTGACGCTGCCCGCCGGTCAGGTCTTCTCGACCGCGTTCACCTACCGCCAGACCCGGCGCTGGGGTGCGAGCCCGATCGTCGCGTCCTGGCAGCTGGTGTTCTCCGGGGTGGTCGCCGCGGCCGGGCTGGCCATGCTCGGCATCGCCGGGGCCGCGCTGGTCGGCAACCGGATCGGCTTCAATCTGATCGCCTCGCTGGTGGCGCTGGGCGCGGTGCTGTTCGCGGGCAACTATCTGGCCCGGCATCCCGGCACCCTGGAAGCGCTGCTGCGCAAGCTGCTCGCGCTGGTCAATCGGTGGCGCAAGAAGCCGCCCGACCACGGCATCGCGAAGCTGGCCGAGATCCGCGCGCAGCTCGAGTCGGTGGAGCTGGGCCGCAAGGACGCGGGGTTGGTCGGCGTGTGGGCGGTGGTGTACCGCTTGACCGACGTGGCCTGTCTGGGCGCGGCCTGTTACGCGGTCGGCGCCGATCCGAAACTGTCCGGCCTGCTCATCGCGTTCACCGCGGGCAAGGCCGTCGGCTCGATCCCGTTCGCCCCCGGCGGCATCGTCTACGTGGACGCGACGCTGATCTACGGTCTCACCGCAGGCGCCGGGCTGCCCGCCTCCCAGGCCGTCGCGGCCGCCTTCGTGTATCGCCTGGTCAGTTTCATCCTGGTGGCGATCATCGGCTGGATCGTCTTCGCCTTCCTGTTCCGCACCCGCCACGATGACGACGACGAATACGAACAGGAATTCTATTCCGCCTCTCCGCGTATTCAAGCCAGACCCGGGCGCGGGGAGACTGACGACGCGGCCGGCGGATCGCCCGGATCGAGTTAGCCCGTCCCCGACGAGTTACCCATGTGCGCGCGAGATAGATGCCTCACCTGAGTGCGCGAATGGCAGCGCGCCAGCCCAGTAGGAACAGGGCCAGGACGCAGGCGGCGACGATGACGAAGCTGAGGGCGACGCCCTGGCCGCTGATCGCGCGTAGGGCCATGCCGCCGGCGAGGGTGGCGAACCAGATGATGATGCCGCTGGGCCACAGTGCGGTCGGGTCGAAGCGGGTGTCGCGGGCCAGCGCTATCGCGATCGCCCAGCCGAGGAGCAGGCCGATGCCGAAGGGCCACACCGTTTTCAGGAGCCCGGCGATCACCGCCTCGTCGTGGCTGCGTCTCCCGATCGCGCAGAACACGATCACCAACAGCGCATCAGCTCCGAACGACGCGAGTCTCTTCACCTGAGCAGCGTAACCGTTGTTGATCTAGATCGAGATCGGGTCGATACCCACTGACCAGTGTGCCTGCGCTCAGGGCTCCGGGGTCGCGAGCGATTTGAGCAGCACTGCCGCGAGCCGGGAGGTGGCGTCACCGCTGTCGACGTCGGCGATGTGCACCGCGAAGACCAGATCGCCCATGGTGGCCAGCAGCCAGCCGTCCGTTTCGCCGGTCGCCGCGAACGCCGTGACATCGCGGAAACCGCGCAGCGCGGCGGTTTCCGGCTTGCCGATGCCCTCGTGCAGCATGCCGCGCAGCCGGTCGACCGCGGCCGGGCTCAAGGCCGGGACAGGGGTGTCGGTGGTGCTCGGGTGACCCGCTTCGATCATCGGCGGCACCACCGAGCCGCGCGAGATCGCGGCCGCGGCGATCGCCATCCCGAACGGGCTGGCCTGCACCGCGTCGGCGCCGGCGCCCTGCCGGACCTGCTCGGTACTGCGGCCGGGCGCACTGATCCGCCCGGTGACCTCGTCGAGGCCGGGCACCTTGAAGTCGACGCCGACACCGAGCGCGAGCGCCGCGTCGGCGGCTTCCTGCTCCGAGACGTCCTGCGGCGCCTTGTTCAGGTTCGCGGCGGCCACAGCCCGGAACAGTTCCATGGTGCCGCCGGCCGGGAACAGCCCGGTGAACGCGATCGGGCCCTTCTCCGAGGCGTAGGAGTTCTGCGCGACCGCGACGACCGCGCCGGTGGAGGGCTGCAACGCGACCACGGAGGCCGGCGTGCCGACGCTGACCACCGCGTCCTCGGCGGCCCGCTGGAGCCGCTGGTCCATGGTGGCGGCGATATCGGGTCCGGCCGGGCCCTGGTAGCCGGCGACCTGGTTGACGAAGCGACCGTCGGGCTCGAAGATCTGCACACCCCAGCCCGCTGTCGCCTCGAGGCTGTTCTGCCACACCTTGGTGAGCGCGTCGAGCATCGGCGACCAGGTCCGGCGGTCGGCGGAGATCAGCTTGGGCTGCTTCTCCATCACCACGCCGGGCACCTTGGCCATCCGCGGTTCCAGGATCGCGAAATCGCCTTCGCGCAGGTTCACCGCGACGATCGGCTGCCCCTGTGAGGCGGCCAGTTTCTGCATCAGCGTCTCGCCGGTGATCAGCGGGGCGACCGGTTCGATGGCGTCGGCGAGGGCGTTGGTGGAGCCGACGAGATCGCCGGTGCGGGCAGGGTCGATCTTGATGACATTGATGGTCTGCTGGGTCATCAACGGCTCACCGGACAGGTCGACGACCTTCGGCGGTGGCGTCGCGGTGGTGCGTACCAGCTTGACCGTGCGATTGTCGGCCAGTTGCGGCATGACCACGGCCGGTTCCCAGGAGATCCGCCAGCCGATGGCGAGCTTGCGGACGGTCCCCTGGATTGTGTAGGTCCAGTCCTTGCGCTCCCCGAAGTTCCAGCCGACATCCATGCTGAAGATGGCCGACTGCTTGTCGAGGTCGATGACCTGGGTCTTCTCGTAGTCGACGGTGCCGGTCCGCAAGCCTTCGAACATTTGCTTCATGGTTGCGGAGGCGGCAGCCGGGTAGGAGGTCAGGTCGGCGGCCTTGGTGTAGTCCTGCTCATCGAGCAGGTCGGTGAACCGCTGGACAACCGACTCCGCCTCACTCGGCTTCCCACCCACTCCGCACGAGCACACCGCGAGAGCGAGGGTCGCAACCCCCACTATCGCCATTGCGCCCCGGACGCGAAAGCGGCGGGATCCCCACACATCCATATCGCCCACTCTTCACTCTTGCCACTCCGGTAACAAATCCACCGTACCGGAAGTTGACCCGTCTCCGATGCCCCGGTAACACGGGACGCTACCCGACCTCAGCACCTCGATTGTGCCCGAAATCTCGCCCGTTACCGACTCGATTTCGAACCTCGCCCAGCCAGTGGCAACATCTGGCGCGCTAACCGTACCGGCGCGCGCGCCGAGTTGTGCGGATCCCGCATTTGTCCGGCGATTCAACGCGAGGGTACCCAGCGCCACCGACACTCAACCGGGCGGCCGGGCGGCCGATACGACCATTTCCGGCACGTTCACGCACAGCGGAATCCGGCCGTCGAATATCGGCGTAATCTTGTAATCAACGCAATACCCGCAACAACGAGAGCAGGTGATCGCCATGGGAGACCCCCATCGCGAACGTCGATTCGGCCGTCCCGGCGGCTGGCAGCAAGCCGATCTGCCGGACCCGGCCGACGCCGCCGACTGGTTCGCCGGACGATTGCCCGCCGACTGGTTCACCGGCCCGGTGGAGCTCGATATCGACCGCGACGAGATCGTCGTCGTCGGCGAGCTCCCCGAACCCGAGGGCAAGTCCTCCGCCGCGACGAAGGAAGGCGCGCTGGCCCGCTGGCGCGAATCGACCCGCCCGGCACGGATGCAGATCGCCGACGAGGCCCAGCGCCGGTATGGCCGCAGCGTCGCCTGGGGTGTGCGGCTCGACGGCAAGCGGATCCTGTTCACGCACCTGGCCGTCCCGGTGATGACGCGCCTGCGCCAGCCCGAACGTCAGGTACTCGACACCCTGATCGATGCCGGCGTGGCCCGTTCCCGCGCCGACGCACTGGCCTGGACGGTGAAACTGGCGGGCAAGCACGCGGAGAGCTGGCTGGCCGAACTCCGCGAAGCCATGCGCAAGGTCGACGACCTGCGTGCGGAGGGCCCCACCGGGCTGTGATTCTCGGCCACCTCGATTCTGGACTGACCAGAGGGTGCGACGAAGGAGTGCCCGGCGGGAGGGAAGAATTGAGGCTCAGGGGCCGAGAATCCGCGGCACCAGCCGCCAGAGATACAGTTCCTGCATGGAAAGTGTGCAGGCCACCGGTCCGATCCTGGTGCTCAACGGACCGAACCTGAACATGCTCGGCACCCGGCAGCCGGAGGTGTACGGCGCCGACACCCTCGACGATGTGCTCGCCCTGTGCGAGCGCACCGCGGCCCGTTTCGGTCGCGAGATCGTCGCGTTCCAGTCCAATCACGAAGGCGCGCTGATCGACCGGATCCACGAGGCGCGTGGCGCGGTGTCGGCGATCGTGATCAATCCCGGTGGGCTGACCCATACTTCGGTGGCCTTGCGCGATGCGCTGGTGATCCCCGAGGTGCCGATCGTCGAGGTGCACATCAGCAATGTGCATGCACGCGAGGAGTTCCGGCACCACTCCTACATCTCCCCCATCGCGACCGCCGTCGTCGCGGGCATGGGCATCCAGGGCTACGCGGCGGCCATCGAGTTTCTGGGTAATCGTTAGGCCAGCCGGAAGACCGGGAAACCCGGTGCGATAGCGGCCAATTCGGCGTCGGTGCTGTTCTTGTCCACGCCTTCGAAGAAGCGGCCGACTTCCCAGCCCCACTTCTCCAGGTAGAGCCGCAGCAGCGGGATCTTGTCGGTGTCGGCGATCTCGGTGGCGGTGAAGGGCGCGACCTTACGGCCCAGGCGCAGTTCGCCATCGCCCGCGGCGCGCAGGTTGCGCACCCATTGAGTGTGCCCGCGCGGGGCCACGAGGTAGCGCTCACCGTCGGCGGCGGTCATCACATTGACCAGGGTGGTGCGCCATTCGCCGCTCTTGCGGCCACGCACGGCGAGCAACCGGGATCCGGCGACGCTGATGCCGAGGCGGGGCAGCCAGTTGAGGACCTTGTTCATGATCGGGTCGAAACCGGTGGGGACGAGGTAGCGGGTGGCGTTGTCCATGCTGATCACTCCTGAACTGTGAGCACTGCTCTCTGTTGAGTACAAGCATGCGCCTGCCCCGACCATCTGTCAAGAGCAGTGCTCTCGGTTTCCTATTTGCCCGTTTCGGGCCAAAGTATTGCCGCGATGAAATGTAGTACGTATGCTACATCTCATCGAAGGTCGATGACTGGGAGGAATCATGGCTTCGAGTAACGACGTCGTTCTCGACGTCCAGCAATTGCAGATGCGCTACGGCGACACCGACGTGCTGCACGAGGTGACATTTCAGGCCGGGCGCGGGGAGGTGCTCGTCATGCTCGGGCCCAACGGCGCGGGCAAAACCACCACGATCGAGATCCTCGAGGGGTTCCGCAGGAGGTCGGCCGGTCGGGTCGACGTGCTGGGGGCCGATCCTGAACACGGTGACGAACAGTGGCGCGCACGCATCGGCGTGGTACTGCAATCCTGGCGCGACCACGCCAAATGGCGGGTGCGCGAACTACTCGCGCACCTCGGGTCGTACTACACGCCGTACTCGACCCACCGCACCGCGCGGCCCTGGGACATCGACCAGCTCATCGAACTCGTCGGGCTGACCGAACAGGCCGACGCCAAGATCGCCACCCTCTCCGGCGGCCAGCGCCGCAAGCTGGACGTGGCGATCGGCATCGTCGGCAAGCCCGACCTGCTGTTCATGGACGAGCCGACCGCCGGTTTCGACCCGGCCGCCCGGCGCGACTTCCACGACCTGGTGCACCGGCTGGCCGATCTGGAAGACACCACCGTGCTGCTCACCACCCACGACCTGGACGAGGCCGAGAAGCTCGCCGACCGGATCCTCATCCTGGCCGGCGGGCGCGTGATCGCCGACGGCTCCCCCGACGAACTGTCGCGGTCCATCGCCGGTGAGGCGCAGGTCAGCTGGACTGTCGAGGACCAGCGGTTCGTGCACACGACCACCGAGTCGACCAAGTTCGTACACGAGCTGTTCAAGCAGCACGGCGAGGCGATCGGCGATCTCGAGGTCCGCCGCGCCTCGCTCGAGGACGCCTATATGACCCTGGTCCGGCGCGCGGAATCCGGCGAGGACACCGCGCCCGTCCACTCGCTCGCGGAGGTCACCCGATGAACGCTGTCCGTGCCGGTTTCCGCCGTGGCCTGATCGAACTGCGCCAGGCCTACACCAACGCACCCGATCTGATCGGGCAATTCGTCACTCCCGCGATCACGCTGGGCGTGCTGTTCCTGCTGCGCGACCGCATGTACAACGACGGCGAACTCTCGATCGCCGAGCTGGCCGTGCCGGGACTGCTCGGCAGCATCATCGCGTTCAACGGCATGTACGCCCTGCTCAACGTGCTGGTGCTCGACCGGGAGGACGGCACCCTGCTGCGGGCCAAGGCGGTCCCCAAGGGCATGGTCGGCTACTTCACCGGCAAGATCGTGGCCACCTCGGGAACGGTGGTGGCGCAGGTCGTTATCGTGCTCGTTGTGGGCATGCTGATCATCGGAGGTTCGTCGCTGAGCGGACTCGGCGCGGTGGCGACCTTCGTGTGGGTGGTGGCGCTGGGCATGCTGGCGGTGCTGCCGTTCGGGGCGATCCTGGGTAGCGTGCTCGACACCCGCACCGCCTTCCTGCTGACCATGCCGCTGATGGGTTTGATCGCCATCTCCGGCATCTTCTACCCGATCACCGCGCTGCCCGGCTGGTTGCAGGTCGTCGGCCAGGCCTTCCCGATGTACTGGCTCGGCCTGGGTATGCGCTCGGCGCTGCTGCCCGCCGACGCGGTGGTCATCGAGATCGACCAGTCCTGGCGGCATCTGGAAACCGTTGCGGTACTCGGGGTCTGGGCGGTGGTCGGCCTGCTGATCGCGCCGGTCGTGCTGCGGCGGATGGCCGGTCGGGAATCCGGTGCCGCGATGGCCGAACGAAGGGAAAAGGCGATGCAGCGTGCCTTCTGAGGTCATCTACAACCGCATCGCGATGCTGCGCGCCGAGCGCGGCATCTCGCGGCGCGATCTCGCCGAGGCGCTGGGCGTGCACTACCAGACCATCGGCTACCTCGAGCGGGGCGAATACAGTCCCAGCCTGCATCTCGCGCTGCGGATCGCGGCCTATTTCGAGGTGGCGGTGGAGGTGGTGTTCTCCACCGACCCGTTCCCGCGATTGGGCGCCGAGAGCGCGTGAGCGGCGAACCGTCCGGCATCGACTGGTGCCGGACGGTTTCGCGCGTGGATCACACAGCGCCCCTGAGCAATTCGTAGGTCGATACCGGCTTGCCCGCCGTCTCGCTGGCGGCGACGGCCTTGCGCCAGTAGGACTGGGCCAGGTGCGAGAGTGCGGCGTCGACGCCGACCTCCTCGCTGGCGTCGATGATGTGCTGCGCGCCCGCGTCCATCATCTTCAGACTCGCCACGTCGGCCCAGCCGCCCTGCTGGTTGGCCACGGCGAACTCCTGCATGAAGTACGGGAAGGCTTCGTTGGACCGCACCGCGAACGGGACGAACCGGCCGATGTCGTGGCCTGCGCGGGCGATCATCGCGGTGGCCTGGTCGAAGGCGAGCAGCCACGGATGGAAGATCGTCAGCAGGGCCTGGTAGTAGATCTGCGCGAGGCCGTCGTCGGTGCCGAGGTATTCCTGCGGGCTGAGCGGGCGCAGTAGTTCGGCGTGCGCGTCGAAGACCGTTCGCGGACCGCTGTAGAAGATGTAGGACGCGGGATGCTCGATATTGTCGCCCGCCGACATCACCCCGCCGGAAAGGAACTGCGCACCGCGCTCGCGGACCCAGGCCGCCCCGGCGCGTGCCTGCTCCGGCGAATCCGAGGACAGGTTGACGATCACCTTGTCCGCCAGCGCGTCCGGCGCCTGCCCGAGCACGTCGTACATGGCGGCGTAGTGCGTCAGGCTCAACACCGACACCTGGTTGGCGGCCAGCGCCTCGGCAACGGTCGCGGCGCGGCGGGCGCCCAGCTCGACCATGGCGTCGACCTTGGCGGTGCTGCGATTCCACACCGTCACCTCGACACCGGCCGCGAGGAAGGCGCGCACCATGGCCTGGCCCATCGGGCCGAGACCGAGGACGGATACGGAACGGGGAGGGTTCTGCTCGGACATCTACTGCCCCTTCGATTCTCGATACTGGATGGTTCGGCGCCGGAATCCATGGTGGTCGGCGCCGGTATCGTCGGGAAGACCGAACCTCGGCGTGTGGTTGCTTACCTCGAGGTCCGAAATACCGTCGGGAGAGGTGCGGGCGAGATGAATAGTGACGCAGATCACGGCACATGCGGCATGAGCCTGGCCATCGAGGTGATCGGTGGCAAGTGGAAGATGCATCTGATGTGGGTGCTGGGTGACGGGCCGCGGCGGTTCGGGGAGATCCGGCGGCTGCTCGCGGGGGTGAGCGAGAAGGTGCTCACCGAGAACCTGCGTCAGCTGGAGGCCGCCGGTGTGGTGCATCGCGAGATCTACGCCGAGATCCCACCGCGCGTCGAGTACTCGCTGACCGCGCTCGGCGAGACATTGCGGGTGGCGCTGAGCCCGCTGGAGGTCTGGGGTGAGGCGAACCGCGCCGAACTCACCGCCGCCTCGTGACTACAGGTACTCGACCGCGATGCGCTCGCCGATGCGCTCGAGCAGCGGGACCGCCTCGGCCATCGAACGAGCGGGATCGGACTCCAGATCGCTGAGCGGGTAGCAGCGCCGGAAACCCGCCGCGCGAATCTCGCCGGGCGACAACAGCGTTCGTCCCACCGCCGCGACCGCAGGCACCCCGGCCGCCTTGGCCGCCGCGGCGACCCCGACCGGCGCCTTGCCGTGCATACTCTGATGATCCAGCGACCCCTCACCGGTGACGACCAGCGCCGCACCGTCCACCAGCTCGTTGAACGCCAGCAGCTCGAGCACCACATCGATACCGCTGCGCACCTCGGCACCGAGCACCGCGAGCGCGCCGAAACCGGTACCGCCGGCCGCGCCCGCACCACCGATCTCGGCATAGCCGGTACCCAGTACGGCGGCCCAATTCGTCAGCGCCACTTCCAGTTCCAGCATCTGGTCGGGACTCGCGCCCTTCTGCGGCGCATACACCGCGACGGCACCGGCCGGCCCGAGCAGCGGATTGTCGACATCGCAGGCCAGGGTGAACCGCGCCAGCGCGATCGCCGGGTGCAGCCCCGCCCGATCCACCGTGACCACCTCGGCCAGTAAGGCCGACACATTGGCACCCGTGGACCGCGTGCCCAATTCGCGATCAGCGCCGTCGAGCAGGCGCAGTCCGAGCGCCCGCAGGAACCCGGCGCCGCCATCGGTGGAGGCACTGCCGCCCAGCCCGAGCACGATCGACCGCGCCCCGTGATCGAGCGCGTGCGCGACCACCACACCCAGCCCGAAGGTGTCGGCGCCGAGCGGATCCAGCCGGCCACCGGGCAGTTTCCCCAGCCCCACCGCGGCGGCCAGCTCGACGACCGCGGTCTCGCCGTTCCTGGCGTAGACCGCCGTCGACGGCTCACCGGTGGGCCCGGGCGCGTCCACCGGGACCGCCTGCCAGCCCGCGGCCACGAACGCCTCGACCATGCCGTCGCCGCCGTCGGCGACCGGCACCTGGCGCACATCCGCGAGCGGGCTGCGTCTGCGGATCCCGGTCGCCAGCGCCTCGGCGACCTCGGCGGCGGTGAGAGAACCCTTGAACTTGTCCGGAGCGAGCACCACACGCGGTCCGTTCGTCATCTGGCCATTCTCCGGTCTGCGCCCCGAACCCGCCACAGACAGTCCCCGGCGTCGGGGGCACCCGCCGGGGTAGCGTTCATTCATGGCGACCGAGGTCCGCGACAACACCGCACTCGAGCGGTTCGAACTCACCGCCGACGGGCAACCCGCCGGCTATATCGAGTACCAGGACACCGGGGCCGAGCGTGCCCTCGTGCATACCGAGATCTATCCCCGATTCGAGGGCCGTGGCCTGGCAAACACACTGGTCCAGGCAACCCTCGACGCCAGCAGGGCCGAGGGGTTCAGTGTGCTGCCACTGTGCGCGGTGGTGTCGCATTTCGTCAAAACCCACCCCGAATACATCTCGCTGGTGCCGCAGCGGGCGCGGGAACTGTTCGGTCTGCCTCAGTAGTGCGCGATCGCGCCGTCGACGGCGTGCTGCAGCTCCTCCTTGACGAAGCGGGCGATATCGGCGGGTTTCTGCGGTAGTTCGGCGACCGGGGCGCGGAAGTAGACCCCCGCCGCGCGCACCTCGTCGCCGCTGGGCTCGATTGCCGGGTCGGGTCGTGGCCCGTAGCTCATGCCGAGGGCGACCAGGGCGGGCGGCGCGCCGAGTTTGGCCGCGCGGAAGGCGATGTGGCCGATACCGCTGCCGACGGCCTGCACCGTCGCCGGGTCGACATCGTTGCAGGTGCCCTCGGGAAAGATCGCCAGGTGATCGCCGGCGGCCAGGCGCTGGGCCGACACGTCCATCATGCGCTGACCAGCGGCGTTGACCGCACGGATGCCGTGGTCCTTGCCGCGGAACACCGGGATCCCGCCCATCATGTCGACCTTGCGGCGCTGGTCGGGGTCGAGGAACAGTTCGTCCTTGGCCAGCACCCGCACGTGGCCGATCTTGCGGCGCAGCGGTGAGCGCCACGCGGTGGCGGCGACGGTGTACGGGTCGCTGGTGGAGAGGTGGTTGATCGCGTAGACGACCGGACGTCCGCTGCGGATCAGGGCCTTCAGCTGTGTCTTGGCACCCTCGGCGAAGAACACACGCGGGCGGTAGCGGCGGGCGAGTACCGCATAGGAGGCCAGCGCCTGCCACCGATTCTGCTGATGTCGCAGGTAGTAGTCGTAGACGGCGTCATCGTTCTCGAGCAGGACCTCGGGCAGGTGCATGCCGCGACCCTACCGGGCGTCGTCCCGGCCGCCCCTGACCCGAAAATTTCCCGAACCGAGGCAGTCCGTGGGAAGCGCGACCCACCCGTGCAATGCGATGATGACTCGGTGGCACGCGGAGACGACCCGGACGAACGCCGGACTCGCGACGGGCGCGGTGACGACCGGCGACCCGGGCAGCCCGCGGCGGGTGTGCGTGCGGGCAATCTGCTGGTGTCGGCGATCGACCTGGTCGAGCCGACTTTCCGGCGCACCGTCGTGTACGTGATCGAGCACAACGACGCGGGCAGTCTCGGCGTGGTGATCAACCGCCCGAGCGAGACACCGGTGGCCGATGTGCTGCCCGGCTGGGCCGAGCTGGCGGCGGCGCCCTCGGACCTCTACATCGGCGGTCCGGTGAAACGCGACGCGGCGTTGTGCCTGGGCACGCTGCACGCGGGCGTCGACATCAGCGAGGTGCGCGGGCTGCGCCGGGTGGACGGGCGGGTGGTGCTGGTCGACCTGGACGCCGATCCGGCCGAGATCGGCCCGCTGGTCGAGGGCATCCGGATCTTCGCAGGCTACGCGGGCTGGTCGATGGGCCAGCTCGACGGCGAACTCGACAACGACGACTGGGTGGTGGTCTCGGCCCTACCGACCGACCCGCTGGCCACCGACCAGCACGATCTGTGGGCGAGCGTGCTGCGCCGCCAGCCGCTGCCGCTGGCCCTGCTGGCAACCCACCCGATTGAACTCGAACGCAACTGATCCCGTTACTCCTTCGACAGAGCAGGAGTGACCCCATGAACATCGAGCAGTGACCGGGACCGCGAATGACCGACGGTCGCGACGAACTGATGCGCGCGCTCTACGCCGAGCACGCGCCCGCACTGTGGCGTTTCACCCTCGGCCTGGTGCGCGATCCCGGCCGGGCCGAGGACATCGTGCAGGAGACCCTGCTGCGGGCCTGGCAGCGGCCCGCCGTGCTCGAACAGACCGAGACCTCCCCGCGCGCCTGGTTGTTCACCGTGGCCCGTAACCTCGCCGTCGACGAACATCGCAGCGCCCGCCATCGCCGCGAGTTCGGCACCGACCACCCGCCCGAGCAGGTGAGCCCCGATCAATCGGACCGGGCGCTGGACGGCTGGCTGGTCGCCGACGCGCTGAGCACGCTCAGCGCCGATCATCGCGAGGTGATCGTGCGCGCGTACTACCGCGGCCTCGGCATGCAGCAGATCGCCGACGAACTGGGCATTCCGCCCGGCACCGTGAAGTCGCGGCTGCACTACGGCATGCGCGCGATGCGCCTGGCACTACAGGAGATGGGGGTGACGAACCGATGACCGACCTCGCCGACGAATACGGCACCTGGGATGCCGCGTATGTTCTCGGTTCGCTCGGTGCCGCCGAACGCCACGAATACGAGGCCCACCTGCACGATTGCGCGCACTGTCGGCAGGCCGTCGCCGAGCTGGCCGGGATGCCGGGCATGCTGGCCATGGTCGACCGGGAGACCGCCCTGTCGATGATCTCCGCCGAGCCGCCGGTCCAGGTGCCCGACCTGATTCCGTCGCTGGCCGCGGCCGCCGAACGCAAACGTCAGCGGCGGCGGTGGCTGGGGATCGGCAGCGCGGTGGCCGCCGCGGCGGCCGCGGTGGCGATCGCGGTACCGGTGACGATGACGGTCGCGCGTTCGGACCCGTCCACCGCGCAGGTGGTGGCCGCCCAGCAGCTCCAGGCCGTCGAGCAGACCCCGGTCAGCGCCGGGGTGAAACTGCTGCGCGACGGCGACCGCACCCGCCTGGTGATGACCTGCCGCTACGCCCCCAGCACCTACGGTTCGGGCTACACCTGGACCTATGGCCTGGTCGTCACCGCGGGTGACCAGCGGATCGAACTCGACCAGTGGCCGGCGGGCCCCGGCACCGAAATCACTCTCGAGCGCACCATCGACGCGGCGCCGGAATCGATCAGCAAGGTCGAGATCACCTCGGTGGATTCGGGCCGCACGGTCCTGGTCGCCGAGGTCTAGACGCACGACAGTCCGGCCGCCCTGATCGGGTGGCCGGACTGTGTGTGGTGGGTCAGTCGGCTTGCTTGCGGAAGGTGGACTTCGCCCACAGGTAGCCGCCACCGGCGATCACGGCGCACCAGGCCAGCGAGACCCAGCCGTTGATACCGATCTCGGTACCCATCAGCAGCCCGCGCAGGGTTTCGGTGATGGGGGTGAAGGGCTGATACTCGGCGAACTGGCGCAGGCCGACCGGCATGGTGTCGGTGGCGACCAGGCCGCTGCCCAGGAACGGCATCATGATGATCGGAAACGGTGCGTTACTGGCACTTTCGGGATTGGGCGAGACCAGGCCGATGGCGATGGCCAGCCAGGTGAACGCGAAGGTCACCAGCGTGAGCAGCCCGAAGGCGGCGACCCATTCGAGGGGATTCGCGTTCGGCCGGAAGCCGATCAGCAAGGCGACGCCGGTCATCACGGCCATTCCGCCCAGTGCCTGGATGAGCGCGCCGAGCAGGTGCCCGGTGAGCATCGAGGACTGCGAGATCGCCATCACCCGAAAGCGATTCACGATGCCCTTGCTCGCATCGGTGGCGATCGAGACGGCCACCGACACAGTCATGTACGCGGGCTGCAGCAACAACATGCCCGGCGCGAGGTAGTCGATGTACTCGCCGCCGGACGACTTCTCCAGCGCGCCACCGAAGACGTAGTTGAACACCAGCAGCAGCACGGTCGGCATGAGCAGGATGCTGAACACCATGCTCGGGTAGCGCTTGGCGTGGATGATGTTGCGCCGCAACATGGTCATGGTGTCGGCGAAGGCGTAGTTCTTCGTCATGGTGTGGGTGCTCATGCCAGGGACTCCTGCTCGATGGTGGCGCGGCCGGTGAGGGTGAGGAAGACATCGTCGAGATTGGGGGTGTGCACGGAAATGCCGCCCGCTTCGATGTTTTCGGCATCGAGCAGGTCGAGTACCGCGCGCAGTGAGCGGACGCCGCCGTCGCTGGGGACGGCGAGGGTGAGGCCGTCGCTGCCGTCGAGTACACGCGCCGACGAGCCGATGGCGTAGCGCGCGGCGGCCAGCGCACGCTGATCGGCGAAGTCGATGCGGATGTGCCCGCCCGGTACCAGCCGCTTGAGTTCGGCGGCGGTGCCTTCGGCGACGATGCGGCCGTGGTCGAGCACCGCGATCCGGTCGGCCAGCTGGTCGGCTTCCTCGAGGTACTGGGTGGTGAGGAAGACGGTGACGCCGAGATCGTCGACCAGGGTCCGGATGATGTCCCAGATGGCGCGGCGGCTGCGCGGGTCCAGGCCGGTGGTCGGCTCGTCGAGGAAGATCACCCGGGGGTCGCCGACCAGGGTCATGGCCAGGTCGAGCCGGCGGGTCATGCCGCCGGAGTAGGTGCTGACCGGTTTGTCGGCCGCCTCGACCAGGTCGAAACGTTCCAGCAGCTCGGCGGCCAGCCTGCGGGTCTCGCGGCGGGGCAGATGGTTCAGATCGCCCATCATCTGGAGGTTCTCGCGGCCGGTCAGCAGCTCGTCGACGGCGGCGAACTGGCCGGTGACGCCGATCAGCTCGCGCACACCGTCCTTGTCGGCCACCACATCGCGGCCGCCCACCGCGATCTCACCGCCGTCGCTGCTGATCAGCGTGGTGAGGATCTGCACGGTGGTGGTCTTGCCCGCGCCGTTGGGGCCGAGCAGGGAGAAGATCGTGCCCTCGGCGACGGTGAGGTCGATGCCGTCGAGGACCGTGTGCTCGCCGTAGGCCTTGCGCAGGCCGCGTGCGGAGATGGCCGAGTTGACCATGGTCGTCCCTTTCCAGAGAATTGCATTAATTGGTGCGAATATCTGCATGAGTTATCCACACAGCCCCCGGGGGGCTGCGGTGCTGGTGTGAGTATGTGGTTGTCGTCGCCGGAGCTAGATGTCGAGCTCCTCGATCTGCGGGTTCTCGACGATGTCGGCGACCTTGCGGTAGAGCTTGTCGGGAATACGGCCCTTCAGCGCCGTGACATCGTCGAAGATCTCGTATTCGTAGTCGCCCCAATCCCAGGGCCGGTCACCGATGCCGAAGAAGCGGCGCCAATACTTCCAGTCCTTCATGTCACCGGCCGCCTGGCCGGTCGGGTAGTCGGTCCACAGCGCGGTGTGGGTGTGCAGCAGGATCTTGCCCTTGCGGCTGCGGTAGACGTGCAGGTCGAGGGCGCGATGGTCGTCCATGTCCTGCCAGTCGCCCAGGAGCGCGCCCTGGAAGCGCACCTGCCTGGCACCGTCGCGGCCTACCTGCAGGACGATCTCCTCGAAGCCCGCCTCGCGACCTTCCTCCAGGTGGATGAGCCGGCGCAAGGCCGTGACCACCGTGCTGGAGAGATTGCCGCCGACGAGTTCCTGCGCCCGCTGGAACAGGGGCAGATCGTCGTCGGCTACATAGATCGTCTTGTTGGGCATGAACTCACTATACGTAGATGTATACGTACACACAAGGGTGAAGTTTCGGCCACCCTGTGAACCCCCGAAGCGGGCGCTCCGTAATCCAGGAGAAGGCGGCCCACCGGCCGCCCGAGAGTCGCCGCGTGAGGAGTGCCGATGCCGGACCGAGTGGTGGACTACCTGGTACGCACGCTGGCCGACCGGGGAATCACCCAGATCTTCGGCGTCGACGGCGCCAATATCGAAGACCTCTACGACGCGATCTTCGAAGCAGGCGGGCGCCCGGCCGGCATCGTCGCCAAACACGAGTTCTCGGCGGCCACCATGGCCGACGGCTACGCCCGCAGCACCGGCGGCCTCGGCGTCGTCGCCGCGACCTCCGGCGGTGGGGCGATGAACCTGATCGCCGGGCTGGCTGAGGCGTATGCCTCGCGGGTGCCGGTGCTGGCACTGGTCGGACAGGCGCCGACGGGCCTGGAAGGACTTGGGGCATTTCAGGATTCGAGTGGGCTGGCCGATTCCCTGGATGCGCTGGCATTGTTCGCGGCGGTGAGCCGGTACTGCGTGAAGGTCACCGATCCGGCCGAGCTACCCGGTCAGCTCGGTGCCGCGCTGGCGGCGGCCGAAGCCGGTGGGCCTGCGGTGCTGTTGCTCCCGAAAGATGTTCAGCAGCAACCGATGCCAGTTCACGGGGAGGTCAACGGCCACAGCGCCACCCGCCCGCCGACGACCGGCAAAGTCGATGCCACGCACCTGACCGCCCCGTCGCACGACAGCACCATCGGCTCACTCACGGCCGACCGAACTGGTGCCGGTCACCAGGCCGTCGCTGCTCATGACCGCAACGTCCGTCCAGCCGCAATCGACGGGCCCATCATCGCGGTGCGAGTAATCGCCGAACAGCTCAGTGCCGCGCGATATATCGGCAAGGTGGTGATCATCGCCGGTGACCAGGTCGCCCGCGACAATGCCCGTGCCGAGCTGGCTGCGCTCGTCACCGCGCTGGATGCCGCGATCGGTCTGGCTCCCGACGCCAAAGACGTCTACGCCGACACCGCTCCCGGCTATTGCGGGGTTGCGGGCAGCATGGGTCATCCCGAACTGCTCGACGCCCTGAGTTCGGCGAGTGTCTGTCTGCTGATCGGCACCCGGCTCCCCGTGCCCACCCGCGCCGGGCTCGACGCGGCCCTCGCCGAGCTACCGCTGCTCAGCATCGGCGTGCTACCGCCCTATCTGCCCGCCACCCACCTGACCAGCACCGATATCGCCGTGACCAGCACCGAACTGCTGACCCACCTCGACCACGCGACCACCTCGACCGCCGGATCAGCGGCACTCACCCCCTTACCGGTCCCCACCGCCGACGGTCCCGGCTTGCGCTACCGCACGGTCGTCGAGTCGATCCAGGCGGCGCTGCCCGCCGGCGCCGACGTCTTCGCCGACGCGGGCAATACCGGGGCCGCGGTGGTGCACCACCTGCGCGTGCCAGCGGGCGGGCGGTTCGTGGTCGCGCTGGGGATGGGCGGGATGGGGTACGCGTTCGGCGCGGGGATCGGTTCGGCCTTCGCGCGCAGGGCCGGACCACACCGCACCGTCGTGATCGCCGGCGACGGCGCGTTCTTCATGCACGGCCTGGAGATCCACACCGCCATCGAGCACGCGCTGCCGATCACCTTCGTGGTGTTCAACAACAACGCACACGCCATGTGCGTCACCCGCGAGCAGCTCTACTACCGAGATCGCTACAGCTTCAACCGTTTTCAGCCCGCCCACCTGGGCGCGGGCTTGTCCGCCATGTTCCCCGCACTGGAATCCCGCACCGTCGACGACCCCGCCGACCTCACCGAAGCGCTACGGCACAGCTTCGCCGCCACCGGCCCCAGCTTCCTCGAAATCCTTTGCGACCCGGACGAAATCCCGCCGTTCCAGCCGTTCCTGTCGACCATCGAAGCCTCCAGGAGTACCCCGTGACCACCAGCGCCCTGCCCGCACTCAGCGACATCCCCGAGGAGGTGGTGCCCGGCGTGCTGCGGATCGAGAACTCCGACCGGGAGGCGACCACGCCGATCATCATGGACATGCTGCGCTCGGTGTATCCACACGACCAGATCTACGGCGACTACTGCCCGGTGCAGGCCTATATCGCCGCCCCGCCGCGCGAGGTCTTCGAGTATCTGGCCGACACCCGCTCGCTCGAGGAATGGACCTACAGCCTGCGCGGCTTCACCGAGACCGCCGAACCGGGACTGTGGCTGTGTCACGACCGGCTCGGCGACACCACCAAGTGCTACACCCGCACCGTCGCCCACGCCGACGCCATGACCGTCGACTATCACTGCGCCTGGGACCAGTCCGAACACCTGTGGATGATCTACCTGATGCGGGTGGTCGACGCGCAGGTGGTGTTCGACAAGCCCGGTTCGGTGGTGCTGTGGGTGAACTGCAGACACCCCTTCTACGACGAGAACGGCTATCCGGAGACCGCGCCACCCCAGCGTCCGGTGTGGGTCGGCGACTTCTGGGAAATGTTCTCCGCCGGGCACCAGCTGGAGATGGACAACCTCAAAGCCATCTGCGAATACCGCGCCGCCCACGGGCTGCCGATCAAGCCGGAGTGGATGCAGTGAATATGCCGCAGGTGAGTCTGGTCGACGTCGCGAGCTATCTGCCCGGCGACCCGGTCCCGACCGACTACTTCACCCAGTACTCGCGCTCGGCGCGGATGGCCGCGAACGTGATGTTCCGGTCGCCGACCGGACGCCACCACATCGGCCGCGACGACACCGCCGTCGACCTGGCCGAACACGCCTTCGCCGCGCTGCGCGAGCGCCACGGCGACGGGCTGGCCGCCGAACTCGACATCGTCATCACCCACACCCAGCTGCCCGACAACCCGGTCATGGGCGCGGGCCCCGAGCTGGCCCGGCGCATCGGCGCGCACCCCACCCACGTGCTCGACGTGCACAATGGCGGCTGCGCGGCCTTCATCCACATGATGTCGCTGGCCCGGATGATGATGGCCACCAGCGACGCGAAGACCGCGCTGATCGTGGCCACCCAGAATTGCGCTGGACCGGTGTTCACCCAGCCCGACATCCGCAAGCTGGCCCAGGCGCCGGTGCCGGGCGACGGTTGCGGAATCGGCCTGCTGCGCAAGGACGATTCGGCGCCGATCCTGGATATCGAATGCCGCACCTATCCCGAATTCGCCGGTGACATGGACTTCTCCACCAACGGTCCGCGCAAGTACTGGGAGCCGGGCGAGGGTCAGGGGTGTGTGAGTTTCACCGAATCGAAGATCACCAAGGTGTTCGCGCGCGGCAACCGGCTGGTGCCCGAGGTGGCGCTGGCGGTGTGCGAGCACATCGGGGTGAAGGGCCGCGATATCGACACCTTCGTCACCAATCAGCCGAACCGGTTGTTCCTGCGCAACTGGCACGACGCGCTGGAACTGCCCGCCGAACGCCATCCCGACACCTTCGATCAGTGTGGAAACCTGTTCGCCGCGGGCATTCCCGTGACCCTCGATGTGGAGAACCGGGCTGGCCGGTTGCGCAACGGGTCGGTGGTGCTGATGTCGGCGTTCGCGCACGCGGGCGATTTCGCCGGCGCGGCGGCGGTGCGCTGGGGTGCGGCGCGATGACGATCCTCGCCGAACCCACCATCCCGTCTCGGCGGTTCAGCACCGGCCGCACGGGCGTCGTCGGATTCGATCTCGGTCTCAGCGAGAACCCTTTCCCGCCACTGCCTTCCGTGCTCGCGGCGGTACAGGACACACTCACCCAGGCCAACCGGTATCCGGAGTTCCTGCCCGAACAGCTGCCGCGGATTATCGCCGAGCATCTCGGAGTGGAGCCGGCGGAGGTGGTGGTCGGCGCGGGTGCGACCGGGGTGGCGATGCAGGTGATGCGGACCCTCGGTAGTGGCGAACTGGTCAGTGGCACACCGACATTCGACGGGTATCCGGTGATGGCGGAGATGGCCGGGATGACGCTGGTCCCGGTGCCGCTGGACGCGGCGGGCGAGCAGGACCTGGTCGCCATGCGCCGGGCGGTGAACCGGCGCACGAAACTGGTCGTGCTGTGCCGCCCGCACAACCCGACCGGTACGGTATTGCCCACCGCCGCGGTCCGTTCGTTCCTGGCCGCCCTCGGGCGCCGGGTGCCGATCCTGCTCGACGAGGCCTACGTCGAATTCCTCGCTCCCGCCGACCGCCTCGACATACATGATCTACTCCGCAAACACCCGAATCTGCTGATCCTGCGCACCTTTTCGAAGGCGTATGGGCTGGCCGGACTGCGGATCGGCTACTGCCTCGGGCGTGGGACGCTGATCGAACGGGTCCGCGCCCAGCAGCTCCCCTTCGGCGTACCGGCCACCGCCGTCGCGGCGGTACGCGCGGCCTACGCCGCCGACGCGGAACTCCGCGCGCGAGTCGACCGGATCAACCGGGAGCGCGAGCTCCTACGGCAGTCCCTGCACACCATCGGCATCGACACACCACGCAGTCACGCCAACTTCCTCTACCTGCCCGGCCCCGGGGTCGCCACGGCGCTGCGCCGGGCCGATATCCGGGCGAAGGCCTATCCCGACGGCAGTGCCCGGGTGACCGTCGGCGATCCCGCCGCGGGTCGCGCTGTACTCGCCGCGCTCACCGGACTGCGCTGAACCCCCTGGTCCTCGCCCGATCAACGCGATATCGCCAAATCGTCATCCAGGGCGTCACCAGCGACGACTACGTCTACGGCATGGCGGGCGGATACGCAAGCAGCTACCTGCATCGGCCGATTCCGCCGTGCACCGATCACCGGCGCCGGCTACCTCGGCACCCGCTGACCGGTCGGCAGCGGCTGTTCAGCAGCTGCTGCCGCCACCGCAGCTGCTGGAACTGCTCGACCCGGAATCGCAGCTGCCCGACGAACCGCTGTCGCTGCTGCTACTACTACTGCTGCTACTGCTGCTCGACCAGCTGGTCCCCGCGGCCCAGCCGCTGTCGGAATTACTCCCGCCACCCGCTGGCGACCGACGACGGGGACGGGCCTTCGGTGTCGGCTTCTTCCGGTCGGACAGCAGGATCACCACCACCGGCGTGACGATGAAAACAATGCCGAACACGATCACGACCACACTGCCGATTTCCACGACCCCTCCTTCGTTCGTCGATCATTCAGCCACGAAAGTAATTGCGTCCCCTTGCAATCCGCTTTCGACCGACCCGCAGCACGCCCCACGGAATCAGCGTTCAGCCGCCCCCGCCGCAACCGCCGCCACCACCACCGCAGCCGCCGCCCCCGCCGCCGTCACCACCACCACCGTCGAACCACAGGGCACCCGCGCCTGCGCCGCCGGCCCCAGCCGCCCCACCGGACCCCGCGCCCCACCGTCGGCGCGCGGGCGAAGGCAGCGCGCTCGACTCCCGCCGCAACCGAACGAGCCCGACGATGAAAAGCACCGCCGCGCCGATGAAGATGACGACCGCGGCCACGGGCGAGACAATGCCGACAACAATCCCGACCAGCACGGCGAGAACCGCCGCAGCGATAATTTTCATGAACTTCCCCCGTTCAGATGCCTACTACTGTTGTACCCGCCCCCACCGACAACAATCACCCACTGTTATCGCCGGGGCACGGCCACCACCCACGGGGAAGAGCGTGGCCGCGGTAGCGCAGGTCAGCTGGCGGGGGCGCAGGTATCGCGCAGGGAGCAGCCACCGCAGGAGGAGCCGCAGCCGCCGACGGGGGCGGGCGGGAGCAGCGGTTCCACGGCGCGGGCGGCGGCGTTCGCGCCGGCACCGAGGGTGAAGACGGCGATGATCGCGACCACGACGGCCACGCCGAGGGCGGGCAGACCACCCGCGACCAGGACGACCAGGCCGCCGGCGAAGAGCAGGGCGCCGGCGCCGACCGAGGTGGGGGCGGCGATGCGGTTGGCCAGGCGGAAGTTGTCGTCGCTGTGCAGGGCCGCCTCGGTGGTGACGCCGAGGAAGCGGTTACGGGGCAGTTTGCCGAGCAGTCCGAGCACACCGGTCACGATGGCGACCGCGGCCAGCGCGAACAGCAGGAGAGCGACGACGACCATTCCTGCAGGCTAGCGCACCCGCGCCGGGCCCTGATCGAGCGCTCCCCGCCGGGGTGACCGCCCACACACCGCGCGGGCCGTGGAAAACGGGTCGCGGCGACGTTCTACCCTGTTAGACGATGTTTACCGGGGATCGGCGAGAACAAGAAGGCAGGACCGTGCAGGACACTCGAACTACCGAGAGTGACGTACCTCAGCACCGGTACAACGCCGAGCTGGCGGGACGGATCGAGCGGCGCTGGCAGCAGAACTGGACCGAGCGCGGCACCTTCCACGCGCCCAACCCGGTCGGCCCGCTCGCCGGCGAGACGCCCCCGGACAAGCTGTTCATCCAGGACATGTTCCCGTTCCCTTCGGGCGCGGGCCTGCACGTCGGCCACCCGCTGGGCTACATCGCCACCGATGTGTTCGGCCGCTACCACCGCATGCACGGCCGCAACGTGCTGCACGCGCTGGGCTACGACGCCTTCGGCCTGCCTGCCGAGCAGTACGCGGTGCAGACCGGCGCGCACCCGCGGGTGACCACCGAGGCCAATATCGCCACCATGCAGCGTCAGCTGGACCGGCTGGGCCTGGGCCACGACCCGCGCCGCTCCTTCGCCACCACCGACCCGGAGTACTACCGGTGGACGCAGTGGATCTTCCTGCGCATCTACAACGCCTGGTACGACCAGGAGGCCGGTAAGGCCCGTCCGATCGCCGAACTGGAAGAGCAGTTCGCCAACGGGTCGCGCCCGGTGCCCGACGGCGACTGGAACACGCTGAGCGCGACCGAACGCGGCGCACTGCTGGACTCGTATCGTCTGGTGTACCAGTCGGATTCGATCGTCAACTGGTGCCCCGGCCTGGGCACGGTGCTGTCCAACGAAGAGGTCACCGCCGACGGCCGCAGCGAACGCGGCAACTTCCCGGTGTTCCGCAAGCGCATGTGGCAGTGGATGATGCGGATCACCTCCTACTCCGACCGCCTGGTCGACGACCTGGACACGCTGGACTGGCCGGACAACGTGAAGTCCATGCAGCGCAACTGGATCGGGCGCTCGCGTGGTGCACAGGTGCGTTTCGACGCGCCCGGCGGCGAGACCATCGAGGTGTTCACCACCCGCCCCGACACCCTGTTCGGCGCGACGTATGTGGTGCTGGCGCCCGAACACGAGCTGGTCGACAAGCTGACCGCCGCCGCCTGGCCCGACGGCACCGAGTCGGCCTGGACCAACGGCGGCGCCGCAACTCCGACGGAAGCCGTTGCGGCGTACCGCAAGTCGATCGCGGCCAAGTCGGATCTGGAACGCCAGGAGAACAAGGAGAAGACCGGCGTCTTCCTGGGTTCCTACGCCACCAACCCGGCCGACGGCAAGCAGGTCCCGATCTTCATCGCCGACTATGTGCTCAGCGGCTACGGCACCGGTGCGATCATGGCCGTGCCGGGCCACGACCATCGCGACCACGAGTTCGCCACCACGCTCGGCCTGCCGATCATCGAGGTGATCGCGGGCGGCGACGTCACCGATGCCGCGCACGCCGGTGACGGCGAGCTGGTGAATTCCGGTTTCCTGAACGGACTTTCGATCGACGAGGCCAAGGCGACCATGATCGGTCACCTGGAGGCCGAGGGCCACGGCACCGGGACCGTCCAGTACAAGCTGCGCGACTGGCTGTTCGCGCGTCAGCGCTACTGGGGCGAGCCGTTCCCGATCGTCTACGACGCCGACGGTGTCGCGCACGCGCTGCCGGAATCCATGCTGCCCGTGGAACTTCCGGAGATGGAAGACTTCGCGCCGGTCACCTTCGATCCCGACGACGCGAACTCCGAGCCGTCCCCGCCGCTGGCCAAGGCCACCGACTGGGTCACCGTGGAACTGGACCTGGGCGACGGGCCCAAACAGTACCGCCGCGACACCAATGTCATGCCCAACTGGGCCGGTAGCTCCTGGTACCAGCTGCGCTACGCCGACCCGACCAATGCCGAGACGTTCTGCGCCGAGGAGAACGAGCAGTACTGGCTGGGCCCCCGCACGGCCGAGCACGGCCCGAACGATCCGGGCGGTGTCGACCTGTACGTCGGCGGCGTCGAGCATGCGGTGCTGCACCTGCTGTACGCACGGTTCTGGCAGAAGGTGCTGTTCGACCTGGGTGACGTGTCCGGCAGCGAGCCCTACCGCCGCCTCTACAACCAGGGCTACGTGCAGGGTTACGCCTACACCGACGCCCGTGGCACCTACGTGCCCGCCGCCGAGGTCGTCGAGCGCGACGCGAAGTTCTTCTGGACCGGGCCCGACGGCGTCGAGATCGAGGTCGCGCAGGAGTACGGCAAGATCGGCAAGTCGCTGAAGAACGCCATCTCGCCCGACGAGATGTGCGACCTGTACGGCGCCGACACCTTCCGCTTCTACGAGATGTCGATGGGTCCGCTGGACACCTCACGCCCGTGGGCGACCAAGGACGTCGTCGGCGCGCACCGCTTCCTGCAGCGCGTGTGGCGCCTGGCGATCGACGAGGAGACCGGCGCGGTGAAGGCCACCGACACCGCGCCATCGGAGGAGACCCTGCGTCTGGTGCACCGCACCATCGCCGGCGTCGACGAGGACCTGGCCGCGCTGCGCGACAACACCGCGGGCGCCAAGCTGATCGAGCTGACCAACCATCTGACCAAGAACTATCCCGCCGGCGCCCCCCGCGCCGCCGTGGAACCCCTGGTGCTGATGCTGGCCCCGCTCGCCCCGCACATCGCCGAGGAACTGTGGGAACGCCTGGGCCACACCACCTCTCTGGCCCACGGCCCCTTCCCGATCGCCGATCCGGCCCTGCTGGTCGCCGACTCGGTGGAGTACCCGATCCAGGTGAAGGGCAAGGTGCGCAGCCGGATTCAGGTCGCGGCCGACGCCGACGCCGCCGCGATCGAGGCCGCCGCGCTGGCCGACGAGAAGATCGTCGCGCTGCTCGAGGGCGCGACTCCCCGCAAGGTGATCGTTGTCCCGGGCAAGATGGTCAATATCGTTCCCTGAGCATCAGGTTCGGACGTCGAGCACGTCGTTCAGGGTGACCAGTGCGAGGTTGCGTTCCCGGATGATGTCGACCAGCTGTCCGTAGCAGTGGGTCACCGGAGCGAAGTTGGCATGGCCGATGACGATCGCCTGCGCCGCGAAATATTCGCGGGCGCAGGCGATCAGGTATTCCTCGGTGATCAGCCCGGAGTCCGAGAGCGAGCCGTACCACATGGTCGGGACGGTGTAGCCGAGGTCGGCGGCGATCTGGTCGACGGTGGCGTTGTGGTAGCCGAAGGGTGGGCGGTAGAACGGGGTGCCGTCGACGCCGAAGTTGTTGCGCAGGAAGTCCTTGGTGCGGCCGAGCTGGTCGGCGATGCCGCTCGCGCCGAGCTCGGTGAGCGCGGCGTGGTCCCAGGTGTGATTGCCGAGCTGGATCTGGCCCGAGTCGACCAGCGGGCGCAGGGCGTCGCGGTGGATCGTCCAGGATTCGTAGTAGCCGGTGACGAAGAAGGTGAAGCGGGCGCCGGTGTCCCTGGCCCACTGCACATACGCGCCGACCACCTCGGGGCTGGCACCGTCGTCGACGGTGAGGGCCATGGTGGTGCCGGGGCCGGGCAGGGCGGTGATGGTGCCGGGGCCGATCACCGATTTCGGGCCACCCGGCGGGGGCGGTAGCGGCTGGGCCTGCGGTGGGACGACCGGCGGCACATAGACGTCCCCGCCCGACCCCGCAGTCACCGCCTCACCCTCGGCGGTCGCGCAACCGGTCAGGGCCACGGCGGTGCCCGCGGCCAGCAGTGCCAGCATTCGACGTCGTTCCACCCGCACCCCTATCGCACCGGGCGCTCCGGAGAGCACCGACTGTTCAGACCGACCGTGGGAATACGCTCCCTCGATCCGCTGAACTGCGGGAACCGTGGGAACCGCTAGAACACGGTGGGGACCATACCGAAGTCCGGTGCGCAGGGGTGGGACATGGCGTAATCGTGCAATCGGTGCCGCCGCAGTCAGTATTTACGTTTCTGGGACGCCGATTGCACGATTACGCCGGGCGGAGCACGATTTCGGTCGGGTGCCCGTCGCGCGGGGTATCGACAGCGTTGCGGACCGCGCCCGCCACCGTCTCGGCGGTGAGGAAATCCTCGGGGCGGTACTCGCGGCCCTCGCCGGCGACGATCGCGCGCTGCATATCGGTGTCGATGCGGCCGGGGAAGATCGAGGTCACCCGCAGGGTGGGTTCCTCCTGGCGCAGGGCGTCGGCGAAGGCTCGCAGGCCGAATTTGCTCGCCGCGTAGGAACCCCAGCCCGGGTGCGCGCGCAGGCCCGCACCCGAATTGATCAGCACCACATGACCGTTTGCGGCACGCAAGGCGGGCAGCAGCACCCTGGTCAGTTCGGCGACGGCGATCAGGTTGGCCTCGAGGGTGCCGCGCCACTGCTCGACCGAGGACTCCGCCACAGTGCCGAGATCGGCGATCCCGGCATTGTGGACCAGCACGTCGAGCCGCTCGATCGGCGCGGCAGCCGCAGCCACCGCGGCGTAGTCGGTGAGCGCTACCGGCCAGCCGGTGGCGAACGGCAGCTCGGTCAGGATGGGCCCGAGTGCCTCGGCGGAACGGGCGCCGAGCAGCAGCTCGTGCGTCGGGGCGAATTCGCGAGCGATCGCCGCACCGAGCCCACGGCTGGCGCCGGTGATGAGGGCGAGCGGGGCCGGCGTGCTGGTCACCGTCATAGGGCAACGCTAGCGGGCACCCCGGAGGGCCGCGGGTGCGGACCGGCGGATCGGGGATCCCTCCGGGAGTCCGGCAAATATGACGCACGCGCGGGAAGATACCGACATCAGCGCCGTTTCTCCGCAGATCAGCAGCGTTCGCTAGTACCGTCGAACTATGACCGATCCCCGGTACAACTACGATCCAGCGAACCCGCAGTATCCGCAGAACCAGGGGCAGCCGCCGAAACCCGCCGTGAATATCGGCAAGTTGTGGGCGGGTGGGATCGGCACGGCTGTGGTGGCCGCGCTGCTGGTCGTCGTCGCGATCATGCTGGTGCGCGGAGTGCTCGGTATCGCCATTCTCTCGCCCGAGGGCGCAGGCGCGTACGGCACCGTCTCCACCACCTCCTACGCTGTCGCCGCCGCGGGTGCCGCGCTGCTGGCCACGGCCCTGCTCATGGTGTTGCTGCTGGCCATGCCGAGCCCGCTGACCTTCTTCACCTGGATCTGCCTGCTGCTCACCGCCGTCGCGGTGATCCTGCCGTTCACCCTGGTCGCCGACCTGGACGCCAAGATCGCGACCGCGGTGATCAACCTGCTCATCGGCCTGTGCGTCACCACCATGCTCAGTTCGGTCGGCGCCGCCGCCCAGAACGACACCCGTCAAGCGGGGTACTAGGCGTCACAGCCGTGCCGAGATGCCGCACCGCCTGGTCGCCAGCAGAATAGACAGATGACCGACCCAGGGTTCACCCCCACGCAGCTCGCGGCACGCGCCGCCTATCTCCTGCGCGGCAACGACCTGGGCACGATGACCAGCGCCGCGCCCCGCCTCTACCCACACATGTGGAGCTGGGACGCGGCGTTCGTCGCGGTCGGGCTGGCCCCGCTGAGTGTGGAGCGCGCCGTCGTCGAACTGGACACGCTGCTCTCGGCACAGTGGAAGAACGGGATGATCCCGCACATCGTCTTCGCCAACGGAGTCGACGGCTACTTCCCGGGGCCCGCGCGCTGGGAGTGCCGCAGGCTGGCCGCCAACGCGCCCGACGGACCCGACACCTCGGGCATCACCCAGCCGCCGGTGCACGCCATCGCGGTGCAGCGCATCCTCGACCATTCCCGCAGGCACGGCCGCTCGACCAGGGCCGTCGCCGAGGAGTTCCTGAATCGCCGCTGGCCGGATCTGGTGCGCTGGCACCGCTGGCTCGCCCATGCCCGCGACCCCAAGGAGACCGGCCGGGTCACGCTGTATCACGGCTGGGAATCCGGCATGGACAACTCGCCGCGCTGGGATCGCGCCTACGCGAATGTGGTTCCCGGCGCGGATCTTCCGCCGTATCGCCGCGCCGACACCGCGATCGTCGCCGATCCGTCCCAGCGCCCCAGCGACCGCGAATACGACCGCTACCTGTGGTTGGTCGAGCAGATGCGGCGGGCGAACTACGACGACTTCCAGCTCACCTCGGTGATGAGTTTCGCCGTCGAGGACGTGTTCGTCTCGGCCATCTTCGCGCTGGCCTGCGAGGTGCTCGCCGATATCGGCGAGGAGTACAAGCAGCCGCACGCCGATGTGCGTGAGCTGCACCAGTGGGCCCAGCGGTTCCGCACCGGCGTGGTCGCCACCACCGACGAACGCACCGGCGCCGCACGCGATTACGACGTGCGCCTGCAACGCTGGATCGGCACCGAGACGCTGGCCATGTTCGCACCGCTGCTCTCGGGCGGGCTGTCGCGCCCGGCTGAGCGAGCCTTGCTCACCACCTTCGAAGGCCCGCGTTTCTGCGGTCATCCCGACCTGCGCTACGCGCTGCCGCCCTCGACCTCACCGGTCGCCAAGGATTTCCGCCCGCGCGAGTACTGGCGCGGCCCGGTCTGGCCGGTGATGAGCTGGCTGTTCTCCTGGGCCTTCGCCCGGCGCGGCTGGGCCGAACGCTCCTACATGCTGCGCGCCGAAGGTCTGCGCCAAGCCAGCGACGGCAGCTTCGCCGAATACTACGAACCGTTCACCGGCGCGCCCCTGGGCAGCATGCAGCAATCCTGGACCGCCGCTTCGGTTCTCGACTGGCTGGGCTGATCCCGGAGTTCACCGCCCCGACACGAACTGGTTGGCGGCCCGGTTGATCCGCACCGGGTATCGCTCAGTGCTCGTCGGCGTGGTCGGCCGTTCGACCAGGTGCCGAATTCGCGAGCCGACGCCGCGGCGACAGCCTCCAGGACACCCGGATAACGACTCAGTACCCGTCGTCGGTGGTCGGCAGTTCGACCGCGATGCCGAGTTCGCGGGCCAGGGTGGCGGCGAGGGATTCCAGGTCGCCGCCCTGGATGGTGGCGCCGCGCAGGGCGGTGACGCCGGTGATTCCGGTGAGGTCGCAGTCCTCGAAGCGCAAATGTTGCTGGGGGCGGGCGTCGGCGAAGCGGGCGCCGGTGAGATTGCAGCGTTCGAAGCGGACATTGCGGAATTCGGTGCGCTGGAAGTCGGCCTGGCGCAGGTCGCAGTCACGGAAAACGACTGTACGCAGGCGTGATTCGGCGAAGGAGGCCAGGTCGGCGCGGGTCGAGTCGATCAGCACATCACGCAAGACGCCTGCGGTCCAGGACAATCCGGTGATCCGGCCGTGCTCGATGACGGTCTCGAACATCGAGGAATCATCGGCCTGCACATTGGCCAGGTCGCAGACCCGCAGTACGGATTCGGCGATGGTCGACTGACGCAGCGTGCTCGGGAAGCGGACGCTGTCGAACAGGCACTGCTCGGCGGTGAACCCGTAGACCTTCGCCTCGGCGAAGTCGGCCCCGCGGTATTCGACGCCGGTCACTGTGGCGTCGTCGGCCGGATCGTCGGCCGGTGCCACGGCGGGGCGCGGGGACCGCGGTTCGGTCACCGCCGGTTCGAACCGCACCGCACGCTTGCCGGCCATCTCCACCACTCCTGTCTGCCGATGTCGACACCGAGATTACGGGCACCCACCGACCACTACGGCGAGCAGACCTGGTCGTAGGGAAAGGACCGCACGATGATCGAGCCCGGGAGCGGGCGCAGCGCCCGGACGGCCAGCCGGTCGAGCGTCATCGCGCGGACCTGCGCAAACTATCGCGGACACCCCGGCGAGACGCTGGTCAGCGCCGTGGCGATCACCTACGGTCGTCCACCATGGACACCAAGCGCTGGAAAGCCGCGGTTCGACGGGGTTGCGTGATGTCGGTTGTCACGCTGGGCGCGATGATGCCGGTGGCGGCCCACGCCGAGCCGAGCGGGCCCGATGTGTCGTCCTGGCAGCACGTCGACGGGCGGATGATCGACTGGCACGCGGTGCGCGCGGCCGGGCATCAGTTCGCGATGGTGAAGGCCACCGAGGGCCTGCACTACGTCAATCCGTACTTCGTGCCCGACAGCATCCTCATGCGCACCGCGGGCGTCGCGCGCGGCACCTACCATTACGCGCGCCCCGAACTGCCGCCCGAACCGCAGGCCGCGCTGTATGCGGCGACGGTCCTCGGCCAGAACGGCCCACTCGATCTGCCCCCGGTCCTGGATCTGGAAACCTCCGGCGGCCTGTCGCCCGCCGCCCTCGTCGACTGGACCCACCGCTACCTCAACGCCCTGCAAGCCCTGACCGGCCGCACCCCGATCATCTACACCTATCCCCACTTCTGGGAAACCGCGATGGGCGACTCCAGCGCCTTCCACCGCTACCCGCTGTGGATCGCCGACTATCGCGGCAACCCGGAACCCGAGGTGCCCGGCGACTGGCCGGCCTGGACCTTCTGGCAGACCACCGATCGCGGCAGTGTCCCCGGCATCGGCGGCGCCACCGACGTCAATGTCTACAGCGGCGCCCAGGGCGATTTCGCTCGCTTCGCCAATATGTCGGGCCTGTTCGGCAGCAGCTGACGACGACGAAAGCCGTTACCCGCCCAGTCGGGTAACGGCTTCGTCAGCGGGTCGGGTGCCGGCTAGATGCCGATGCGTCCGCCGTTCTTCTTCCACACGACAGCGACGGCGGGGCGGGGCTGGCTGGTGCCGCCGTCGGGCCAGTGGGACTTCGGGTTGTCGGGGGTGGCGTCGTCGTCCTCGCCGGGGTGCTGGACCGACACGATGACGCGCTGCTCGGTGATGATCGGACCGCACGTCTCGGCGTCCTTCGGGACGGTGAGGAACTGCTTGGTCTCACCACGGTTGGGACCGTCGAGGATCACCGAGAACAGGCCGTCGTTGGTTTTGAGGGCATTGCCGTCGGTGGAGATCCACAGGTTGCCGTACGGGTCGAAGGCCAAGTTGTCCGGGCAGGAGATCGGGCTGACCTTGGTCTTGTCGAAGCCGGCGAAGTAGGTGTCGGCGGCGGCGGGGTCACCACAGACCAGCAGCAGCGACCAGGTGAAATCGGTGCCGGTGTGGTTGTCGGTGAGCTCGAGGACCTGGCCGTTCTTGTTCAGCTTGCGCGGGTTGGCCTCGTCGACGCCCGGCTTGCCTTCCTTGGCGCGGTTGTCGTTGTTGGTCAGCGCCACGTACACCTTGCCGGTGAACGGGTTGGCCTCGAAGTCCTCGGGGCGGTCCATCTTGGTGGCGCCCACCTTGTCGGCGGCCAGGCGGGTGAACACCGCGACCTCGGCGGCGCTCAGGCCGTCGACCAGCGACTCGGCCTGGCCGTCCTCGCCGGTCTTCAGCAGCGGAATCCACTGGCCCTTACCGGTGAAACCCTGGTCCGACGGCACCTTTCCGCTGCCGTCGATCCGGTCGGCGTGATCGCCGGTGAGCTTGGCGACGTAGAGGGTGCCCGCGTCCAGGATGGTCAGGTTGTGCCGCATCGCCGATGCGCCGGTGCCGGACTGCATCTTGCGCGTGGACACGAATTTGTACATGTAGTCGAACTTTTCGTCGTCACCGGTGTAGGAGACGACATCCCCGGCCGGGGTGACATAGATCGACGCACCCTCGTGCTTGAGCCTGCCCATGGCCGAGTGCTTGATCGGCGTCGAGCCGGCGTCCCACGGGTTGACCTCGACGACATAGCCGAATCGGTTGGCCTCGTTGGGTTCCTGCGCCAGGTCGAAGCGCTTGTCGGTGCGCTCCCAGTGGTTGGCGGTGGCGTCCCCGCTGAACCCGTAGCGCTCGAGGCGGCCCTGCGGGTCGGCGGGCTTGTCGCCGTTGGCGAAGTAGCCGTTGAAGTTCTCCTCGCCGGAAAGCACAGTGCCCCACGGGGTTACGCCGCCCGCGCAGTTGGCGAAGGTACCGAGCACCTTGGCGCCGGAGGAGTCGGCGCCGGTCCGGGTGAACTCGCTGCCCGCTGCGGGACCGGTGAGGGTGAACTCGGTGTCGGCGGTGATGCGGCGGTTGTACTTGCCGAAGACCGGGGTCAGCTTGCCGGTGCCCGCCTCGCCCTTCACCTCGACCACGGTCAGGCCGTGCGCGGCCTTGGTGATGGCGATCTGCTCATCGGTCGGCGCCGCTTTGTCGTAGCCGCGGAACATCATCGGGCCGGTGGTGTACTCGTGATTGACCACCAGCAGATAGCTGTTGGCCTGGCCTTCGATGGGCAGCAGGGCCGCGAAGTCGTTGTTATAGCCGAACTGCTTCAGCTGCGTGGCGGCGGTCTGCTTGTCGAAGTCGAAGGCGGGGGCGTCGGCGAAGAGCGGGTCGCCCCAGCGCAGCACGACCTGCTGTTCGTAGCCCTCCGGGATCACCAGCGCGTCTTCCTTGTTGGGCGCGACAGCGGTGAAATCGGTTCCAGTGCCAGGTGTTCCGGCAGACCCGGTGGTGCCTGCGTCGGCGGCGTCGTCACCACAGGCGGCCAGCGCGCTCGCCGCGCCGATGGCCAGGACCGCGGCGGCACCGCCCTTGATCAGACCGCGGCGGTTGAGACCGCTGACGATGTCGCCGAAGTAGGCGCCGTCGGAGGTGTTCGGCGGCTCGTGGAAACAGGCGTTGCCGCACTTGTATTCACAGGTCAGGGCGGCGCGTGCCGACTGACCGTCGTGCTTGACGAACAGGGCGAGCGGTTTCGGACTCACGGTGACTCCCGGGTAGTGCGGACTCCGGCACGGTATGCAGCGCAGGCGAGCCGTCGGGAACGCGAAGATGAACACACGACCAAAACTCGGCGAGTGCTGTTCTCGCCGAGTTCCTGGATCCGGGGGTGTCATCAGGCGTTGACCGGCAGGGCGATCACCACTTCCTGTTCGTTGCCGGGCAGGTAGTGGACACCCACGATCCGGCCGACCTGCACCAGCCCGACCGCTGTCGGCGGCAGATACTTCTCGGCGCTGGTCTCGAAGGTGGTGCCGTCGGGGCGGGTCACCACCAGGCCGAGCACGACCTCGGTGTAGCCGCCACGGATGCGCCCGGGCACGTCGAGGCGGCGGACCACCGCCTGGGCGGCCAGGCCACGTTCGGCGATGTCGAGCTTGCCGCGGGTAGTGATGCCCTTGCGGATGAGCGATTCGTTCATGGCGCGCTGGGCGACGCCGGTGTCACCGGAACGGTCCACCTCGACCTTGTCGGTGCGGCCCGGCAGATACCGGACCGGCAGCACCACACCCGGCTGCAACAGCGCCAGCTCGGTGAGCGGCACAATCATCTTCGCGTGCGAGTCGAAGACCTTCCCGTCCCCGCCCTCGACCCGGAATTCGATCCTGACCTGCGGCTGATCGTTGACCGACACGCCGGTCTGGCGGAACGCGGTGATGGTGCCGATACCGACCTCCGCGTTGCGGAACTCGGAGCTGTTGCGGCCGGTGAAGGCCGCCAGGATGCCGTCGCCGGTGAAGGCGAAGGCCATCGGGACCAGCGTGGCGGCGATGATCGGCAGCGCCATCTGCGGGCCGACCCAGCCGAGCATCGAGCCGGTGACCTCGTCGGGGCGGTTGGTGAGGCCGTAGTAGAGGTAGTAGCCGACGGCGAATACCCCGAAGGCGACCGCGGCCGCACGGATCTTGGATTTCATGGTTCCTCCTCTGGTGAGTGCGACCGGGTCGCGGTGGGGTCAGGCGCCGACGATGGTGGAGCAGGCGAAGGTGATGTCGAACTTCGCTGTCGACGGGCCTGCCAGCGGGTTGGTCAGATCGGGCGCGCCGACACCCTCACCGGTGATCCGGTAGGTGTCGCCGTCCTTGCTGAGCGTGGCCGATCCGCCCGGCTGGCCGTTGCCGTAGCCGACGGCGTAGGGCATGCCGTTGGCGCCACCCTGGCTGCCTGCGATGGCGACCGCCTGCACGGTTTCGCCCGCGAGCGTGGCGCTGACCGAGAGGCTGCCGTAGGTGGCGTTGGCGGTGTCGGTGAGCGCCAGCGCCAGGGTGCCGCCCTGCTTGGCGCAGGTGGTGTCGAAGTTCGCGTCGAAGGCCTTGCCGTCGACGGCGGCGGTGGACTTGCCCGCGGCAGGGGCCGAACCGGTGCTGCTCGGGGTCGCGGTGCTGCCGGAGTCGCCGCAGCCGGTGACGAACAGGGCGGTGGCGGCGGAAGCGGCGAGGCCGGCGATCAGCTTGGTGTTCATGGTGGGTTTCCGTTCTCTCGGTGTGCGGGTCGGTGACCCGTTGCGAGAAAGGTAGAAATCCCGCGCCGCCTACCGATCCCAACTTTGCCGCCGCTTTCCGCCGGAAAAGCCATTAACCTGGTCGAATGCGAAGGTCCCGCGCCATGGTGCTCGACGAGGTGTGGCGTGGGCTCGACGGTGTCGGCGCGCTGAGCGGGCCGCCCGGTGGGCCGTTGCGGCGGACGGTGAAGCTGATCCTGGACCCTTTGGTCATCCGGCCGGTGCAGCATCCGCTGTGCGCGCCCACTGTGCTCGACGCCGACGGTGTCGCCCTGCTGACCGCCCTCGTGCACGCCCAGTCCGACACCCTGCGCGCCTGCGCGTCCTGGTTCGCGGTGCTCAAACAAACGCGGCGGGCGCTGCGGATCACCGAGGGCAATGCCCAGGATCTGTACTTCCAGCGATGCTTCGAACTGGCGACCGTGCACGGCGCGCCCGACGGTGAGCGGGGACGTGAGATCGCGACGGCGACACTGCGGGAGATCCACGAGAGCACCGGCGGGCGGACCACGGCCGCGCTGAAAAGCTATGTCACCGAACCGGACCGGGCCGTCGAACTGGCCGAACTGCTGATGCTCGCCTGGTCGCGGCGGCCGGTGGCGGCCTATGACCCGCGCGACCGGGCCGAGGAGCTGATCGAGCTGCTCGACGCCTGCACGCTGGCCCGCGAGGGTGATCCCGCCGACGCCGGTCCGCTGTTCGACGACGTTGTCGAAGACGGCGCCGGGACACATCGCGGGATCGCACTGTGGCAGGGCGCCGACGCCAACGAACTGGGGCTCACCCGCCACGCCGCCCCCCAGCAACCGCAGCTCGGCGCGTCGGCGGCGACGGCGAAGCTGGGATTGCCGTTCGACCGGACTGTCTACGAGCGGGTGTTCACGGTCCTCCAGGGCAGTACAGACCGAACCGAGCTCCCGGACATCCCGGAACTGGTGTCACGGGAGATCTCGCGAAGCTGCTCACCGTGGGGATTACTGGACGAGTCGTTGCGAGTGGCGGCCGCGGCGGGTTCTGAACTGGCGCTGGGCCTTTCGCCGCTCGGCGAGGGTGATTCCGTCACGCCCCGTGTGACCGCTGACTTGGGTGGTCACACGGCGGATGCCGAAGTCGTGCAGGTGGGGGACGCGCCAGCCGCCGATACGAGCCCATCAACCACGCGGATGGGCGACGCCCCAGCCGCTGGTCTGGGCCTGTCGGCACGGCACCGATCAGCCAACCCGGCGGACACCGATGACGCACGGGTGGGTGACACCTCGGACGCCGAAGCGGGTACATCGACGCGATGTGGGTCAGCCGATACGGCGGGTGCCCAGGCCACGCGGATAGGGGACGTGTCGGCTTCCGGCGTGGACCAGTCGGTGCGGGGCAGGTCAGCTGACACAGCGGACGCCGAAGCCACACCGCTATCGGATGCGTCGGCCGGTGCGGGCCCCGCTGCGCGGCGCAGGTCGGTCGTGGTTTCGTCGGCGCCGGTGGGATCGGCGGACGATGGAACGCCGGGTGGTTGGCGGGTCTCACGTGCGCATGCGGTGGTGAATGCGCGGTGGCGGCGGGAGGGCTATGTGTTGCAGGCGCGGCGGTTCGCTGTGCATGGGGTGGAGGGTGGTGGGCCGCTCGGGGTGGTCGCTGCTGAGTTGCGGCGGCCGTGGCGGCCTTATCTGCGCAGGTTGTGGGTGCGGTTGCATGGGCGGGATGTGCGGGAGATGCCGGTGTGTGAGGCGGGTGAGTTGTGGGATCTGCTGGACGGGGTGGCGCGGTCGGTGATGCTTGATCATCGGGCGCGGGTGAAGCAGGTGCTCACGGCTGAGGCGGCGGCGGTGCCGGATGCGAGGGCCAGCTGATGACGGTCATCGAGCTCCGTGCCGAAGGTGGGCTGTTCACGGTGACGCCCGGTGGAAGTCCACTGGTCACCGACCCGGTAGCCGGTCTCGATGCTCTTGTCCTGGAAGTCGCAGGTGGACATCTGAGTTGGTCTCTGCTGTCCGGAACGCTGGTGCCCGCCGCGGTACTCGATGATGTCGACGCGGCACAGGATTGGCTCTGGGCGGTATACGGCGAAGAGGTCGCGCTGGCCGTCGCCGATGGTTATCCCCACGCACTCACAGCCCGACCCGCGCAGCCCGATCTCGTCGCGGCTCTGCGCCGGCTCGCCTATGCGCACTGGGTAACTCGATGGTGGCCGGCATCGACCATCGATGCCATTCCCGCCCTCGACGCCCGGCTACTGGACGACGAAATCGTTGAACTGACCGACATCTGCGACATGGTGCTCGACGGTGCCGACGCCTCTGGACTCGACGGTTGGATCACGAGTGCCCCGGTTCACGGCGGATGGATCACCGCCCCGGATTCGGGTGCTTCTGATACATCCGGATCAGCGATCACCGGGCCAGAAACTCCACTACCGCCCAGCAATTCTGGCCATCCCAGTGCCGATCCGGACGAGAGGGACTTCCCGGCTGCCGACATCGACGAAGTCGAATCCCAGTCATCGCCGCGCTCCGAGCAGGGCAACACCGGTCAAGCGAGCAGCGGAGGCGAACTGCCCGCATCCGGTGGGCGTAGCACTGCCGAACGTGCCGAGGATTACGCGCTGGCGGCGGGCGGCGGTCATGCGCGGGATGGGCTGGTGCTGGCACGCGGGGAAGGCGGCTGGGATTGGCGCCGGTGCCCGCCGGGGATTCTCGACGCGAGCGAAAATGCTGTCTCCTGGCAGGTTTCGCGGGCAGCCGGGGTGTCGACAGTGCGGGTCGAGGTGATCGCGGCACCTGATTGCCGAGCCCCGGTCCCCGCGCACCTTCGCCCCCACGCCTACGTGCGCACCGATGCTTTCGCCGCCGAGCAGAGTACCCGCTCGACATCAACTGGACACGAGAGTGCCGCCACAGCAGGCGTTTCCAGTCCGGATGCGCTGCCACCCGAGCGCGTGATTCCGCTCCAACTACATCGTGATCTCTGGACTGGTACCACCGAAGTACCGCTCGGCGCCGAATCCTCGGTGGCAGTGCGCGTCTTCGTTCCCGGCGTCGGCCCGGCCAACCCACCTGGTGACGAAGCTCCACTGCGCGAACAGATTCGACAGTTCGCCCGGACCCGTCTGTCCGACGACGACGGTCGCGCCCGGCTGGCCGCCGAGACAGCAGCCGCAGACGCCGAGGGCGACTTCTGATGAGCCAAAGCGCCAACCCTGAACTGACTACTGGCAGGAGTGAGTGAGATGGCGGCTACCGGGCGGACTTCCGAGCAGGACGACGCGCAGCTCACGGCGGGGTATGCCGCGTATCAGCGGGGGGATGTGGTGGCGGCGCTGGGGATCTTCGAGAAGGCGGCGGAGGGGGCGGCGCCTCGGCTGCGGAGTGCGGCGTTGATCAATGCGGCGAGTATGGCCGATGAGCTGGGGGATCATCGGCGGTCGGTGACCTTGTTCCGGACGGCGCTGGCCGTGCTGCCCGAGGACGCGGCGCATCAGCGGCCCGCCGCGCTGGTGAATCTGTCGCAGGCGCTCCAGCATCTGGGTGAGCTGGATGCGGCGCAGGACGTGCTGGAGGAAGCGCGCGAGCTGCTCGCCGACGATGCCGAGCAGGGGTTGCTGCGGGTGGCGTGTCTGCTGTCGCTGACTGCGGTGGCCCTGCACCGTCAGCAGTGGGCGCAGGCGGCGACGCTGGCGCGTGAATCACTTGGTGTGACAGAGCGTTTCGCGCCGGAGCTGGCCGGGCATTCGCTGATGAACCTGGCGGCGAGTTCGTTCGAGACGGGTCGGCGGGAGCTGGCGATCGACTTCGCGCGGCAGGGGGTGGCGGCGTTCGTCGCGGCGGGCGAGACCGCGTCGGTAGCCGAATCTCAGCAGAATCTCGCCATCATGCTGGCGCGCAGCGGACGCCTGGACGAAGCGGAGGAACCGCTGCGGGCCAGTCAGGAATTCTTCGAGGCGGCCGAGCTCGGGCACTGGACCGGGATCGGCGCGAAGACGGCGGGGTTCCTCGCCGAAGGTCGCGGGGACATCGCCGCTGCCCGCAGCTGTTACGAACGCGCGCTGGCACATTTCGACGCGACCGGCGCGGTGCTGGATGCCGCCGATGTGCGACTGCGGCTCGCCACTGTCGCCTGCGCCGAGGGCGATCTGACGCAGAGCGAGGAACTGCTCGCTGCCGCGTTCGCGGTCTACTCCGCGCACGGCCTCGGCATGCATTGCGCCCAGCTCGACTACTGGCACGCCGAGCTTCTGCACAATGCGAGTGGGCAAGTCGCACATGCTGATCCCGTATTGCTCGCCCGCGCGGTCGATCTCGCCGTACCCGCCGCACTCGCCATCGACTCGGTACGCCACACCCTCCCCAACGGCAACCAGCGCGAGAACTGGCACCGCACCATCGCCGAACCCGCTGTGCACCTGGCCTTCCGGTGCGCGGCCCGGACCGGCAACGGCCAACTCGTCAGCGACTTGATCGACAGTCAGTGCGCGGGAACAACTCTCGACCCGATCGCCTTTGCCGACACCACCCCAGCCACCCTCAGCTTCCAGCTCCTCGACGAGCCCACCGAACCGTCCGCGACAACCACCACCCTGCACCTCGGTAGCGCCCTCGCCGACGTCGCCTCCGCCGCAGGCATTCCCGTCGCACCGCCACCCCTGCTCGTCGACGACGGCCGAATCATCCTGTCGGACTACATCACCTATGCCGAGCACCGCTACGGCCGCCCGGTCCGCGACAAGCGGGTGATCACGCTATGAACCCCGCCGAACCCGAGCCGACCGGAACCGGCCCGGCCCACACGCCGCCGCGAGCGAGAAACGTCGACTCACCACGCACGCCGATCAGCGCCCCGTCCGCCAGGCCCACCGATTCGCCACCGGCGACCGACCGCACCGATGCGGCGGTGGCGGCACAACCGACCGCGCTGATCCGGATGGCCGACGCGGGCGATGTCTACGTGTCCTGGCGGTGGGTCGACGACTACGCGGCGCGCGGCGTGGCGACGCTCCCCCGCGACGAGGTGCGCGAGGTACTGCACCAGCTGACGGCGGCGGTTCCCGACCCCGGGCATCCAAACGAGCTGCGACGCAGCATGACCACGGGCGCACTGGTCGACCCGGTGGCCGAACATGAACTGGCACAGGAACTGTCGCGCACCCTGCTGCCCTACGGCCTGGCCGTGCAACTATACGAACTGTGGCAGCGCGGCATCCGCCCGCATCTACGGATCCAGCCCTCGCCTCGGCTGGCACAGGTGCCGTGGGAGATCATCGCGCCCGATCCGGAGATCCGGTTGCTCGATATCGCTGATGTGAGCCTGCTGGCGCCGGTGTCGGTGGTGCACGCAGAGGGGCGGATCACGCACCGCTGGAACGAGACTCGCGAGCTGCCGGTAGTTGCGGTGCTCGATCCTCGGGTGCCCGGCTTCCGCGCGGATTCGGAACTGGGTTCGGTGCTCGGCAGACCGAGCTCGGAAATGGTTGTGGCGCAACATTTCAGCGGGTATGACGGGCGCTTGGTGCCGGCCGTCGACGATCCGGTCGAGCTGTTCCGGCGGACGGATACCGATCGGACCTGGCTGTCGGAGGTCCTGCGGGCGGGTGCGAGCAGGCTCGTCTACGTCGGCCATGTCACCGCGCCCGCGCCGGAGTCCGGGGAGAGCGAGCACGCGGAACTGCATCTGAGCTGCACCGCCGAGACGCGCGGTTTCGCCATGCCGAATCGCACGCACCGGCCGTTGTCGGCGAAGGATCTGCTGCTCGGCACGCACACCATCGACCCGGCACCGGTGGCCGGTCGCGAACTGTGGCCGATGCCGAGCCGGGTCGCGCTCATCGCCTGCGAAAGTGGCGGTGACCTGCGGTTCACCGAGGCACTCGGGCTCACCACCGCCGCGCTGGCCGCCGGCGCCGAACTGGTCACGGCCACCCGCTGGCCACTCCCCACCGACCACGCGTTCCACACCATGACCCCGACCACCGGCCACCCACTCCAGGCCGCGATCTGCGCCGTCGACACCGCCCACGACTCCCCCACCCCCATCCCCGCCCTACTCGCCTGGCAACGCAGCCGCCTGTCAGCCTGGCAGTCCGACCCCACCCCGGAGAACTCCCCACTGCTCTGGGCCGCCTTCGCGACAGTCAGCGATTGACCAACCCGGCGGGCCGACACCAACTGACCGGATCAGACAGCCGAAACATCCAGGCCACCCCAGGCGAACCCCCGCCGCGAGCCGCCGTCACAACCATCAGCGATCGACCAACCCGGCCGGCGAAACACATCGCCGACCCGCGCGAACGGCCGGAACAAGCGGACCGCGCCGGGAGAACCCACCAGCCTTCGCCGCCGTCAGCAAGTGCTCGCCGGGCGGAGTCACACCAACTGACCGGATCGGCCAAGGTAGTCAGGCCGCACCGGAAGAACTCGCTTATGCCTGAGTGGCGTTGAGGACTGTCGACGATGATCGAACCGACTGCGCGGATGCGGCGAGGTCGGCCGATAACGCGGTGGCCCCCCGGACGGTGCGCCGGGGGGTTCGGTCAGTGTTCGTCGTAGTGGCCGTTGTGGGCCGCGTGACGGTGCCCGTCGTGGATGTAGTCGACATGGTCGCCGTGTGGCACCGCGACATGCCCGCAGCCGGGGCCGTGGACGTGCTCGTGGGCCGTGTGCTTGATGTGTGCTGTGGGTTCGCACTCGTCGAAGTGGCCCGCGTGTTCGCGGTGTAGGTGCCCGTCGTGCACGTAGTCGACGTGATCCTGGTGGGGAACGGCGACATGTCCGCAGGTGGGGCCGTGGATATGGGTATGTTCGAGATGTTCGGCGTGCGCCGTGGTCATCGTGCTCTCCTGTACTCGTCAGTGGAGCTGGAACGATGCCGACATTAGCAGTTGCGCATGGTTTGCCGCGACCCCTCGAACTGGTCAGAGGACCTGGTCGAGGAAGCGGCGCAGGCGCGGGGTCTGGGCGTCGTCGAAGAGGGCATCGGGGGTGCCGGTCTCCACCACGACGCCCTGATCCATGAACACCACGCTGTCGGAGACGCTGCGGGCGAAGCCCATCTCGTGGGTCACCACGATCATCGACATGCCGCCCGCGGCGAGGTCGGCCATCAGCGCGAGCACACCCTTGACCAGCTCCGGATCCAGCGCGGAGGTGGCCTCGTCGAAGAACATCAGCTCCGGCTTCATGGCCAGGGCGCGGGCGATGGCGACACGCTGCTGCTGACCGCCCGACAGCGACGCCGGACGCGCGTCGGCCTTGTCGGCCAGCCCGACGATCTCGAGCTGCTCGAGCGCGAGCGCGCGGGCCTGCTCGGCGGACAGGCCGCGCAGCTTGCGCGGGCCGAGCGCGATATTGTCGGCCACGGTCTTGTGCGGGAACAGGTTGAAGTGCTGGAACACCATGCCGATCCGCTGACGCAGCCGGTCGGGATTGTCGCGCAGGACGGACTTGCCGTCGAGCAGGACGTCACCGGAATCGGGTTCGTGCAGGCGGTTGAGCACTCGCAGCAAGGTCGATTTGCCGGAGCCGGACGGGCCGATCACGGTGGTCGCGTGCCCGGCCTCGACGTGGATGTCCACCCCGCGCAGGATGTGATTGTTGCCCAGGGTGAGGTTCAGCCCGGTGCCGGTCAGGGATGCACTCATCGTCAGCGCCCTTCCGTGATGACGGCCGTCTCGACCGGGTCGATAGGGGCGGCGGGCGCCGGTTTGCCGGTGCGCATCCGCCGGTCGATGTAGTTGACCAGGTGGGTGAGCGGGATGGTCAGCACCAGATACATCAGGCCGGCGGCGACCAGCGGGGACAGGTTGCCGGTCTGGGCGTTGAGGTCGCGGCCGACGGCGAACAGCTCGCGCTGGGAGGCGAGCAGGCCGAGGAAGTAGATCAGCGAGGAATCCTTGATCAGCGCGATGAACTGGTTCATCAGCGCGGGCAGCACCCGGCGCACGCCCTGCGGGATGACCACCAGCGTCATCGCCTGGCGATACCCGAAACCGATGGCGCGCGCGGCCTCGAGCTGACCCGGCTCCACCGACTGGATACCGGAGCGGAAGATCTCGCCGATATAGGCCGCGGCCAGCAGCGCCAGGGCGACCGCGCCGAGCCAGTACGGGTTGCCGCCGGTGATGTTGCGGACCACCGGGCCGATGCCGAGGCCGATCAGCAGGATGATCACCACCGCGGGCAGGCCGCGGAAGATATCGGTGTAGACGCGGGCGGGCCAGCGCAGCCAGCGGGTCCGGGAGATGCCCATGACCGCGAGGATCATGCCGAGTACCGTGCCGAGCACACCCGAAACCACCGCCAGGATCAGCGTATTCGGCAGCCCGGTCTTGATCAGGTCGGGAAAAGCCTTGCGGTACAACGACCAGTCGAAGAACGTGTCGCCGAGTTGCTCCAGGGTGGACTTCTGCGCCACCTGCTCGGTCTCGGCTGGTCCGCGCTCGGCGGCCAGCGCCGCGAAGTCCGGAAGCTGGGGTACCGGTGCGGCTTTGGAGCCGGGCTTCCAGCCGGGCGGCAGTTCGCGCGGGACCCAATCGGTGTAGAGGCGCGCGTAGGTGCCGTCGGCGATGACCGCGTCCAGGCCCGAGTTCAGCGCGTCGATGAGCGGCTGATTGTTCTTGGCCACCGCGTAGCCGACGAAGTTGTCCAGGCTGAAGGTGTTCTGCGAGATGGTGGTTCCGTCGCCCGGCGCGATCGCGCCCTCGGCCTGCGCGGACGGCGCGACCCACGCGTCGACCTGGCCGGACTTCAGATTCGCGTAGGCGGTGTTGTAGTCGGGGAACTTCACCGGGTCCAGATGCAGCTGGTTGACCACGAATTCGTCCTGCACGGTGCCCTGCACCACCGCGATCCGGCTGCTCGCGGTCAGGTCGCCGAAGCTCTTGATCGCACTGCCCTGCGGCACGACCAGCGAGAAGTAGCCGAAGTCGTAGCCGTTGGTGAAGCCGACCAGTTCGCGGCGGGCATCGGTGGTGGTGATGTTGGACGAGCCGACATCGAACCGTTTGCCCGAGACCTGGGCCAGCAGACCCGCGAACTCGGTACCCGAGAACTCCACCTGCAGACCGAGCTTCGCGCCGATCGCGCGCAGCAGTTCGTTGTCGAACCCGGTGAAGGTGCCCGCCCCGTCGACGCAGATGCTCGGCGGCGCGTCCGAGAGCGTGCCCACACTCAGCTTGCCCGGTGTGAGCAGGCCGAGCGCGCCGGAATCGATCGACTCGAGCGGCGCGGTGGTCGCGGTGGTGTAGCGGTCGGCGCCCGCGGTCTCCCCCGAGGCCAGATTGGTCGGCGCGGCGGCGGCCGCGCTCGCGCCCGGCGGGGAACACAGGTCGCGGCCGGCGGTGTCACCACCGGAACCGCACCCGGTCGCGGCCACGCCGACAAGGAGCAACAGCGCGGCGATCCGCGCCCGAGTCCGCACAGCACGCACCTTCGCCATGGCGATAGACCCTAGCCGCTACCCCGTCCGCGGCAGGTAACGCGCGCCTGCACGGTGACCCGCAACACTCAGGCAAGCCCCTCGAGCAGCTCGGGGTTCACTTCGTCGCGCCAGTCGACGGCCTGTCGCAGGGTGGTCAGGTCGTAGTCGGGGCCGGAGACGCCGACCGTGAACAGGGTGACCCCGGCCGCGTGCAGTTCGTTGGCGGCGGCTCGTCCCTGCCAGGCCACCGAGCGTTCGATGCGGGTCTCGTCGGTGCCGACGGCGGTGGCGTGCTCGGCGAGGATCTTGTTCTTGTGCGCGAAGGTGTTCACATCGGCGAAGGAATGCCAGATGTCTGCGTATTCGGCGACCAGACGCAAGGTCTTGCGCTCGCCGCCACCGCCGACCAGGATCGGGATCTCGCGCACCGGTTGCGGATTCAGCTTGCCGAGGCGGGCAGTGATCCGGGCCAGGCTGTCCTTCAACAGGTTCAGCCGGGTGCCTGGCGTGCCGAATTCGTAGCCGTATTCGTCGTAGTCGCGTTCGAACCAGCCGCCGCCGATGCCGAGGATGAGCCGGCCGCCGCTGATCTGGTCGACGGTGCGGGCCATATCGGCGAGCAGGTCGGGATTGCGGTAGCCGCCGCCGGTGACCAGCGCGCCGATCTCCACCCGCTCGGTCTGCTCGGCCCAGGCGCCGAGCATGGTCCAGCATTCGAAGTGCGCGCCGCCGGGGTCGCCGGTGAGCGGATAGAAGTGATCCCAGTTGAAGACGATGTCGACGCCCGCGTCCTCCGCGCGCAGCACCGCGTCGCGGATGCGGCCGTACTCGGACGCGTGCTGGGGTTGCAGCTGGACACCGATTCGAACAGGACGACGCATACCGTGCTCCTCTGGCACTCGACTGGCTCCGCAGCCGAGGCTACCCGGAAACGGGCACTCGCTCCGGTTGGCCGTTACCATCCTGGCGACCCTGTACTCGGATCGTCCGGCACGTTCCTGCCGGGATGGGATGAAGATCAACGCATGGCAACTGTGACCTTCGATCGCGCCACCAGGCTCTACGCCGGCGCGCAACGCCCCGCTGTCGACGCGCTCGACCTGGAGATCGCCGACGGCGAATTCCTGGTCCTCGTCGGACCGTCGGGCTGCGGTAAATCCACCTCGCTGCGGATGCTGGCCGGCCTCGAGGAGGTCAACGGCGGACGCATACTCATCGGCGAGAACGACGTCACCCATGCCGAACCCAAGGATCGCGATATCGCGATGGTGTTCCAGAACTACGCGCTCTACCCGCACATGTCGGTCGCCGAGAACATGGGTTTCGCGTTGAAGCTGGCCAAGGTGTCCAAGGCCGAGCGCGACCAGCGGGTGCTGGAGGCGGCCAAGCTGCTCGACCTCGAGCAGTACCTGGACCGCAAGCCCAAAGCGCTCTCGGGCGGTCAGCGGCAGCGGGTGGCGATGGGGCGCGCGATCGTGCGGCAGCCGCAGGTGTTCCTGATGGACGAGCCGCTGTCGAACCTGGACGCCAAGCTGCGCGTGCAGACCCGCACCCAGATCGCCCAGCTGCAACGCCGCCTCGGCACCACCACGGTGTATGTCACCCACGACCAGGTCGAGGCGATGACGATGGGCGACCGGGTCGCGGTGCTCAAGGACGGGCTGCTGCAGCAGTGCGCGTCACCGCGTGACCTCTACCGCGATCCGTCCAATATGTTCGTCGCCGGGTTCATGGGTTCGCCCGCGATGAACCTGTTCACGCTGCCGGTCGCGGACGGGGCTGTCACCATCGGCGGATACCCGATCAAGGTGCCGCGCGCGGTCGTCGAGGCGGGCGCGGGCTCGGTCGTGCTGGGTATCCGTCCCGAGCATCTCGAGGTCGGCTCGGGTGGGCTGCGGATGGAGGTCGACGTGGTCGAGGAGCTGGGCTCCGACGCCTACGTCTACGGGCGGGCACTGTCCGCCGACGCCAGCGGGCAGACCGGGGAATCCATTGTGGCGCGGGTGGATTGGCGCAAGCCGCCGGCCAAGGGCGAGCAGCTCGAGCTCACCGCCGATCCCGAGCACGTGTACTTCTTCCACCCCGAGAACGGCAGCCGGCTGCGCTGAGTGCGCGGCCCGACGGCGACGCTGGCGCGCGGCGATCCGCTCGTCGCCGTCGGGCACGGTGGCCGGTTCGCTGCGGGGCGGGTCCGGAGCGGCGAGGTCGCCGGTTCGCCGCGGGCGAGCCCGGAGCGGCAAGGCGCCCGGCTCGCTGCGGGGGCGGTCCGGAACGGCAAGGTCGCCGGTCCGCTGCGGGGCAGGTCCGGAGCGGCAAGGTCGCCGGATCGCTGCGGGGCGGGTCCGGAGCGGCAAGGTCGCCGGATCGCTGCGGGGCGGGTCCGGTGCGGCGCGGTGACCGGGTCGCCGCGCACACCGTGCCAGGTCAGCGTTCGGACTGCGCGCGGGCGCGCAGGTAGTCCTTGTTGACGCGCACGGTCAGGTGCTCGAGGTCGACGGGTTTGCCGTCGGGTGTGCGCAGGTCGGCGGTGACGGGGGCGCCGGTCTCGGCATCGACGCGCAGTAGCGGCGGGGGGCCGGGCTGGAGGTATTTGTCGCCCCACTGCCACAGCGCGACGACGGCCGGGAGCAGGTCGCGGCCCATCGGCGTGAGGATGTATTCGCTGCGGGTGCGTTTGCCTTCTTCCTGGTAGGGGCGTTTTTCCAGGAGTCCGGCCGCGGCGAGTTTGCGGAGCTGGCTCGCGGCGGCGGCGTCGGTGATGCCGACGCGGCGGGCGAAGCCGTCGAAGCGGCGGGTGCCGTAGTAGGCCTCGCGCAGGATGAGCATCGCCGAGCGCGTGCCGATCAGATCCATGGCCCTGGCGATGGAACAACCCGCCGCGTCCCATTTGCTGAGATCGGCCAGAGGTCCTTCCATCACGGCTGACATAGCGCAGATCATACGCCGACTGACTTGAGCCGATGATAGTTAGCGCCTACGCTGACTATTGTCAACTAGAGTCAGATGGAAGGACTCCTCCCATGCGCGACGCGGTCATCGTCGAAGCGGTACGCACCCCCATCGGCAAGGGCAAGCCCACCGGCGCCCTGCACGACGTCCATCCCGTCGACCTGCTGGCCCACAGCCTGCGCGAAGTGGTCGACCGCAGCGGAATCGACCCCGCGCTGATCGACGACGTCATCGGCGGTGTCGTCACCCAGATCGGCGAACAGGGCGTGAACATGACCCGGCGGGCCGCACTCGCCGCCGGATATCCGGAATCGGTGCCCGCCACCACCGTCGACCGGCAATGCGGCAGCAGCCAGCAGGCGATCCACTTCGCCGCCCAAGGCGTGATCGCGGGCGCCTACGACATCGTGGTCGCCGCCGGAGTGGAGTCGATGGGGCGAGTTCCCATGGGCTCCAGCGTGTTCGGGACCGCCGACATCACCGGTACCCGCTTCGCCGAGCGCTATCCCGACGAGCTCGTCTCCCAGGGCATCAGCGCCGAACTCATCGCCGCCCAGTGGGGACTGACCCGGACCCAGCTCGACGAGTTCGCCCTCGGCAGCCATGAAAAGGCCGCGCGCGCAACCAAAGACGGATTGTTCGCCGCCGAGCTCGCGCCGCTGGCCGGCCTGAACACCGATGAGGGAATCCGGGTCGGCAGCACCATCGAAACCCTCGCCCGATTGAAGCCGGCCTACTACGACCCCGCCATGGCCGCCCGCTTCCCGCAGATCGGCTGGGAGATCACCGCCGCCACCGCCAGCCAGGTCAGCGACGGCAGCGCCGCAGTACTCATCATGACCAGCGAACGCGCCACCCAGCTCGGCCTGCGCCCACTGGCCCGGCTGCACAGCTTCGCCGTCGCCGGCGACGACCCACTGCTCATGCTCACCGCCGTCATCCCCGCGACCGCGAAGGTGCTGCGCCGCGCGGGCCTGCGACTCAGCGATATCGACCTGGTCGAGATCAACGAGGCATTCTCGCCGGTCGTACTGGCCTGGGCGAAGGACACCGGCGCGGACCTGCGCAAAGTGAACGTCAACGGTGGGGCCATCGCCCTCGGACATCCACTCGGCGCCTCCGGAGCACGGTTGATGACCACACTGGTCCACGCCCTGCACCAACGCGGCGGGCGCTATGGGCTGCAGACGATGTGCGAAGCGGGCGGGCTGGCCAACGCAACCGTCATCGAGCGGCTCTGAGCCCTGGGGTCGCGGCCGGCGGTGGACAGGTGTCGAGATGAACCTGCCCACCGCGTCGTGGCAGGCAGGTTCACGTCGGCGGGTCCGCTGGATCGCCAGGACGGCAGAGCAGCGGGCGGCAGCAGCAGCGGCGGGCGGCGGGCGGCGGCAGCAGCAGCGGCAGCGGCGGGCAGCGGCAGCGGCAGCGGCGGCAGCGGGCGGCAGCGGGCGGCAGCGGGCGGCAGCGGGCGGCAGC